>PUMG01000168.1 GCA_003551265.1 Halovenus sp. | reverse complement strand
GACCACGGTCCCGTGACAGCGTCACTCCTCGACAGACTGTCTTGCGTTGCGCAGGAAAAGAGCGCCAGAGAGAGCGACGCCCAGTCCCGTGATGGCATAAAATAACGTCCACGGGAGTGTGTCCTGTGCGAGACCACCGGCCACTTGAAACAATCCGCCCAGAATCAGAGCAACCGCAGCGACCTTCTGACCCCGGGGTGATGTAAGAAATCCCGCTGTGCGCTCGTCCATCACACCGTCACTGTACTGTTGCGCATTTATATGTTAGTATATAGAAAGAAGGGCCGGAGACAGGATACAACGATTTTTATTGACAGCCGCAGTTAGCATAACGAGACGAATGCCTTACAAGGGCCCGAAGGAGTGGCGGATGAATCCCGACGAATTTGCCACGACCGATGAGTACATCGACCTGAGCAATCCGGTCCATCGCACCGGGCTCGTCGTTCTGATGGTCCATTACGTAACACTCCACGCCATCGTTGTGTATTTCACGTCCGTCAGAATGAGCGATCTTCTCACCGTGTATCTTGTCATTTCCGGAGTAATCTTGCTGTTATTGGTCGTTTCTCGGAGATGAACGAAAACAGTTAGTCCGGGCGCGGGAATTGAACCCACGTCTTGGGCACCACAAGCCCAAAGGATACCACTACCCCAGCCCGGACACGCACTGTTATCTACCGATGTAGGACAGATATACGTTACGGACTTACCCGACCGAGTGAACCGTTACCGTCCCTCCCTGTCCTGGAAACTGCCGCCAGCAATCGCCGCGTTTTAGTCCCCGAGACTCGTCCAGACAGCTACACGTGGCAATCACGGACAAAGTCTACCTCAAAAACCACCGCCAGCTCGTCTCTCAAGTCGAGACATCCTTCCCCAAGAGCGCCTTCGCCGGGGCGACGCTCGACATCCTCTTTCAGGGCGAGGGTCTCGCAAAGCTAGACGACGCCACACAGGACCGGGTGCTCGACTTTGCGGAGACCTTTCTCGACTGTGATTGTCAGTCGAACCCCCACTGTGGGTGTCCCGAGCGCAAGTTCGTCCGCTACCTGCTTGAACTGCGCGAACAGGGTCTCGGTCCCGACGCAATCGTCGACGTGATAGGCGATGAGTACATGCTGTATGCCTACCCTGGCGACGTTCTCTCGTTTCTCGATGACTCCGTCCGAACGCTCGAAGCCGCCGAAACTCTCGCTGATGTCGACGGCCAGCCACACAAAGCCCGGGAACTCCGACGCCTGCGTGAAGGGCTTCTCAGGTGACGTCTCACGAGAGAGTTCCGAAGATACGTATACTCCTGCCTCGCTATGGGGAGCCACAGAGATGACAGCTCATCCCCGTGTCGTGGGAGTCTGTGGAAGTTTGCGCGAGAACAGCAGCACCCGAATCGTGCTGGAACACGCCCTCACAGCAGCGAAAGCTGCCGGTGCCGAGACCGCGTTGCTGGACCTTCGTGAGTACGACCTGCCGCTTTATGACGGCGACGACAAGGATGCCGGTGACGCCCCTGCCCTCCGGGCGGACGTTCGAGAGGCAGACGGACTCTTGCTCGGGACGCCGATATACCACGGTTCGGTCTCGTCGACGCTCAAGACGGCGCTCGACTACTGCGGTTCCGATGAGTTCGAGGAGAAACCGGTCGGGCTGGTGACCGTCGCAGGCGGTCGCTTCCCGACGCCATCGCTCCTCCACCTCCGAACAATCTGTGTCTGGCTTCGTGCCCACCCCCTCTCTCACCAGGTCGGCATTCCGAACGTCAGCAGCACAATCGAACACGGCGAACTCGTCGACGAGAAAGCTCGTGAGCGGACCGAAACACTCGGTGAAACCGTCGTCGAGCACGCTCGGCTGTTTGCGGGCGAAACCGTCTGTGTCAGGTGAGGAATACGCTGAGCAGATCCATCAACGAATGTCTCGACTCACGTCCCTCTGTCAGGGGAGATACCGGATAGAGACGACACCGCGGTCGTCGTCCGTCCGGATCTCGACCCTTTCGACGTGGTCGTAGCGTGCGGCGTTCTTGTAGGTCATCTCGTCGTCGTGGAGTTCCTCGGCGACCTGTGCGGTCTGTCCGGGCTCGACGCGGAGGATGTGTATCTCGCCTTTTCCCTCCCGCTCGATCGCGATGGCGTCGCCGATGTCGAGTTCTCCGGCAGCGATGTCACTGACCTGTGTCGTCGTCGACTCCGGACTCGTCTCGACGGGTATCGAGTAGTGGGCGTCGAGTTCGTCGACGAGGTAGGAGACACCCATCGGTGGCTGCGCTGCGAGCGTGGCTTCGACGATGTCGTGACGCTCGAAGCCAGGGTTCTCGACGAGCGTGCATATCTGGGCGGTGTCCACCTCGTGGAGCGTGACCGATAGTTCCTGTGCGTACTTGACGTAGAACGTGCCGGTCACCTCGTCGAGGTCACCCGTCGCTGGCTCGACTTTCGGTGCGGACAGTGCAGGTTCCGGGTTGCTGGTCTCGGTCTCCTGTTCCTCTTCGTGAGAATCAGGACCAGGAACGTCACCCGGACCGACGTTCTCCCCTCGTTCGTACATCGAAAGGACTTCGTCCTCGACAGTATCTGGAGACTCGTCGACGCCGTCCTCGACAGCATCGCGAGAATCACCGTCACCGTTAGCGTTATGATCATCTGCTGTATCCTCCGGTGGTGTCATGGCATAGAGTAGGTTCGGCGTGCTTTTCGTGGTTTCGGCTGCGTCCGACGGGACGAGACGAGTCGTGAGTTCTATCCACACCGGGAGCGAGAGGTGAGCTATGAACGTCGATATCGGAAACGTGCTGACCGAAAACAACACACCTTCCCTCAACACCACTCAACTGGAGCGTCTCGACGAGCGCGTCGGCGCCGCACACGAGCGAATCGCTGACGGCCGCACCAACGACGAATTCGGATACGCAGCACTGAACCTGCCCGAGACGACGGACACCTCTCTCGTTCGAGAGGCCTGTGAACCGTTCTCCGACTGCACGAGCGTCCTGACGGTCGGCATCGGCGGGAGCGCTCTGGGAGCGAAGACTATCTCCGAGGCCCTGGGAGGTGACGGTGCCGAGCATCACGTACTGGACAACGTCGACCCCGAACACACCCGCACGCTGCTGGAGTCGCTCTCGCTGGCCGAGACCGCTGTCCACGTCGTCTCCCGGTCGGGTACCACTGCGGAGACGCTGGCTAATTTTCTGGTGGTTCGTGAGACCATGGAGCGAGCGGGTGTCGACTGGACTGACCAGACAGTGGTCACTACGGGCTCTGATGGTCCCCTCCGTCGCCTCGCCGAGAGCCACGACCTGCCCGCGCTCGACGTTCCCGATGGCGTTCCCGGTCGATTCGGCGCGCTGTCGACGGTCGGACTCGTCCCGGCAGCGATTCAGGGTCACGACATCGACGCGCTGCTCGACGGGGCACAGGCACGTGCCGACAGCCTGACCGGGTCGCTGTTCGACTGTCCAGCCTACGCCTACGGGGCGGTTGCGTACGCACTCGACGAACGCGGGGCGGGGACGAACGTGATGATGCCGTATGCCGAGGGGCTGGAGTCGTTTGCCGAGTGGTTCGCACAGCTCTGGGCTGAGAGCCTCGGCAAAGATGGTGGTGGTCAGACGCCAGTTCGTGCGCTCGGAGCCACCGACCAGCACTCACAGCTCCAGCTGTACCGGGCCGGTCCCCGTGACAAGATGGTGACGCTCGTTAGACCGCGCGAGCGAGGGTCCCTCACTGTTCCCGAGACGGAGATTGACGACCTCGCCTACCTCGGGGGGCGCGACCTCGGTGAGTTACTGCGAGCGGAGTTCGATGCCACGGAAGCGAGTCTCGCGGCGGCCGGATGTCCGAACGTCCGCATCGAAATCGAACGTCTCGACGCCGAGTGCCTCGGGGCGCTACTCTACGAGATGGAAGCAGCCTGCATCCTCGCCGGAGAGCTCTACGGCGTCGAGACGTTCACCCAGCCGGCAGTCGAGTGGGGGAAACGCGCTGCCCGCGGACTGCTCGGTGGCGGGGAGTTCGAGGAGGTAGCAGCCGTCGCAGAGAAACACCGGTTCGTCGTCGAGTAGGACTGCCAATCCCTCTGGTCGCTGGCCATACGGTTTCTCTCTTCAGAAGGTCCCATGTAATACAAATTTTGAGCTACGTCTCGACCATCAACTTTGCTGAATCCCACTCCATCGCCGCCCGAAAAACCTCTCTGGAAACGGCCGAGGCTCATATCAACGACCTCCGGGACATGGGTGTAACCGAGTACAACATCGATACTCTCTGGGGGGATGCCGCAGACATGAAAGCAGAGTATAGCCCTGCTATCGGAGATGTGTACGCCGTCGCTGTTGCCACAGACCTCAACAGCGACAGTGAGGGGAACGTCATCCTTCTCGTTGGTGCTGATGATGACTACGACATATTCGAGGATACAGATAAATTTGCACACCTGATAGAGCGTTTCCGGAGCGAAACAGACTGATAGGGATTATCCTACGTCATCATAGATTCTCGCTGTACGTTGCAGCGAGAATCTCTGTACAGGTACGATAATCCCTATAAGGTCAGCCTATCTCTTTGACAACCCAAACGATGAATAGGACGGTGTCCGTCGAAACGCTGGTATGCGACTCGCAGACCACACCACGACGACCGCACAGGAAGCGTTCGAAGATGTCGAAGTAGCAGTGTTGCCCGTCGGGAGCACAGAACAGCATGGTCCAGCGCTCCCGCTGGGGACGGACTTCGTGCTCGCGGAGGCGTTCGCCCGGACGCTCACCGACCGCGACGACGTCGCTGTTTTGCCGACGATTCCGGTGGGTGTCAGCGAACATCACCGGCAGTTTCACGGTACGCTCTGGACGACACCGGAGACGTTCGAAGCCTACGTGAGCGATACGCTCGAATCGATGGCGAGTCACGGGATACAGAAGGCAGTCGTGGTCAACGGTCACGGAGGGAACGTAGATGCGCTCGCGCGTGCGGCGCGTCGGCTGCGTGGCGACGAGACCGCTTTCGCGCCGACGTGGAACTGGTGGGAGAGTGTTCCCGACCTCAGCGACGACCTCTTCGAGACGGAGGGGGGACACGCCGGCCCTGCGGAGACGAGTCTCGTGCTGGACGTGACGGCTGACCTGGTCAGAGAGGACGCTCTCGACAGAGCAGGAGAGGGTGCGCCCGAAAGCTGGGGGACAAACGTCCACGGCGCGAGAGTCGGCTTCGACACCATCGATTTCACCCCAACAGGTGCGGTTGGCGACCCGACAGAGGGGTCAGGCGAAGCAGGCAGACAGCTGTTCGAGGCGGCGGCCGACGAACTTGATTCGCTGGTGGACTGGCTGGGGGAGCAGTCCCTCCGCGCGCTGTTTCCCGAAGCACACGTGTGAAATCGAGGGGTCGAGCCAGCACGGTCGAAATCGCGGGACGTGACGACGGCACGGATTCGAAACCTTCAATTATCCCCCGGCAGTATCGGAGAGTGCGAGGGTTCGTGGTCTAGACTGGTTATGACACCTCCTTGACATGGAGGAGGCCGGCGGTTCAAATCCGCCCGAACCCACTAATTTTGTGCCGAACAACTCCGTGAGGCACAAGTTTGTCCGTGAGGGTGGATTTGAACCCTGCCAGTCGCAGGCCCGGAATGGCCGAGCGAAGCGAGGCCACACCCGGAACGTCTGGGTTCGGTTCAAAGCCGCCCGAACCCATACCATCTTTGAAGTTTTCGGGAGGTAAAGTAAGCAACGCGAAGTATCTTTCGGCGAGGTGGTTCCGATGAGCCGCCGTGAGACTCGCAGTGAGCTTCTCCTCGAAGCGAACCGATCTGTGAGTTCTGCAGCACTCGGCCCCGGTGCTATTGGTGGGATGATTGCAGACGGCGTCAAATCTGTCAGCAGGGGACACGTCATCGACGACAATCTCATGATTCCCCCGTCGCAGCCGTGTTGTTCGTTATCGGACTGGAACTCACCACAGTCGTTTGCTGTGGTGCGCTATCGTCCGTTGGCGCAAAAACCGAAACACTGCGATAACTCATACGACCTTTTAACTTATCGATTATTTAGTATTCAAACGGTCCGACAGTTGGTGTATGAATCGACAGCGACTGTTAGTTCTTGGAGGTGCAGCAGTGACGACGGCAGTCGCTGGCTGTCTCGGGGACGACGAAGACGACGGCGATGTGGAGTTCGATGACCCCGAGGTAGTAGTCGAATTGTGGCTCGAAGCGTTGGTTGATCCGGACTTCGACAAAATGGAGGTGCTCGCACACGAAGATATCGCCCGATCGTCTCCACTCGACCTCCCACACGACGAACAGCGGGATTACGCAGGAACCGTCGAATCGTGGGAGCGGACAATTCGTGAGGTATCGATTGTCGACGAAGACGACGAGACGGTTGTCGTGGAGGCAGAAGTCACCGACAACGCACCGTCAGGTGCGTACATGAACTCGGTTACGTATGTGCTTCGACTGGAGGACGGAGACTGGAAGATGTACGACCTGGTCGACGGAAGTGGTATCGAACTCGAGGGGGAGTGAAAGTACCTTTTTGTTGCGGGGGAAGAGAATTACGAATGGTCGTTCATTCTCCAACAGGATTAACGTGGAGTCCTTGACTTGCTGTGCCCACTCACTGTACTGAGAAGTCGTATCAGTCTCAATCAGACCATTCGGTCGTGCAAGACACGCGCTGTCCATCTTGCACGCCAGCTCTGATACCATGCGAATAGAACGCGAGACTTCCCATCGACAATCACTCTCGCTGTTCCAGATGCCTCTCTCTGGAACGGTACGCTCTCTTATTGCTCCAAACGGTCGAATCACCATTGCTGGTGCAACTGCATGGAACACACACTGACTGACTACGAATTGGACGAACTGAAACACGAAATAGGCGTCCAACTGTGAATCGTTCTCAGTGGTGTCTCCCCCGTCGCCGCACTGGCTGGCGTCCCAACTCTCGACGAGGTGGTGCTGCAGGTACGGAGGTTCGTTCCGAACCCACTGTTCTGCGGCGAACGGACGCGAGCAGTGAACGGTCTCGTGAGGGCGGATTTGAACTCTGCCAGTCGCAGGCCCGGAATGGCCGAGCGAAGCGAGGTCACGCGCCCGGAACGTCTGGGTTCGGTTCACATCTGCCGCCGTGAGTTTCACTGTGAGTTTCTGCTGGAAGCGGGACCGACCTGTGAGTTCTGTCCATGAGCCGTCAGACACTACCTGTACCCTTGTCTTCTGCTGATTTTCCTGCTTGGACGTCTTACGACTGTCTCACTGACATTTATGTCGGACTACGTTGTATGCCATTGTATGTCATACAGCCATCGGAATAGAGACACGGTGTCGTCACCGGAAAACAAAAACGGTGAGTCTCACCTCAGCACATCCGAGCTTGATACAGTATTCAAGAATCTGTGTGACCGTCACCGTCGGATTATACTGTTGCTGGTGCAATCGGGAGATATCGAGACGAAGACTGATTTATTGTCTCACAATGCATGGGATACTGCTGTGAGTGAGGTGGCGTTAGTGCACCGCCATCTACCGAAGCTACACGAAGCCGGATATATCGAGTGGAACCGCCAGACAGACACAATCTCGAAAGGGCCCGAATTCGACAAAGTCGACCCAGTGCTCGACTTGTTTGCGACGAACGTCGAGACTCTCTCGATAGAGTGGCCGTAACCCCCGGCTGGTCCACACTACAACGAACCCATCTCTTGGCGTCCTGTCGCTCGACAACTCGAACTTCTCTGCGACCTGACGAATGCGGCCAACAGACAGCAACGACAGGAATTGGAATACTGACGGGCAAAAAGACGCAAGGATGTTCGTGCGACAGTCAGCAGACGGACGGCAGACGTGTCACAACGCTTTTTCGTGCTGAATGAGTGTATACGGTAATGACTGGACTTGGCGACCTGTTGGACGAGATAGTCGTCGATATCGACGCGATTTTGCTCTTCTCTCAGGACACATCGGCGTACGAACGGTTCTCGGAGGCAGACCCCCGGACGATTGTCGTGGCGAAACAGAACGCGGTCGACGCCGAGGAGTTCGTCTCGCTGCCGCTGGATTTCACCGACGTGAACGGCCGCATCAGATTCGGACTCGAAGGCGCACTCAATCAGGGTCTCGTCGAAGAGGGTGACGAACTCGTCTGTCTCACACAGTCGTTCGACGACGCCGAGATTGACACCATCGTCCGCGTTCGTGCAGGCGAGTTCACGCCGACCGGCGGGTACGACCTGTTCGCAAACTCCCGGGCAGACGCCGACGTCGTGCGCGACGTGCTCGAAGTGGCAATCGACCTCGGGAAGAAAGGACAGAAAGGCAAACCTGTCGGCGCGCTGTTCGTCGTCGGCGACGCAGGAAAGGTGATGAACAAATCCCGTCCGCTGTCGTACAACCCCTTCGAGAAGTCCCACGTCCACGTCGGCGACCCGATCGTGAACGTGATGCTCAAGGAGTTCTCCCGTCTCGACGGCGCGTTCGTCATCTCCGACGGCGGGAAAATCGTCTCGGCCTACCGGTATCTGGAGCCTGCCGCCGAAGGCGTCGACATCCCCAAAGGTCTCGGGGCGAGACACATGGCTGGTGGTGCAATCACCCGCGATACGAACGCCATCGCAATCGTGCTCTCTGAGAGCGACGGGATGGTTCGTGCGTTCAAAGCGGGCGAAATCGTCCTCGAACTCGACCCGGAGGAGTACTAGATGCCAACTCGCTGGCCGGAGATGATTCGGAGTGCCGTCTCCGAGGAGACTGCACTCACCGTTGCAATCGTCGCCCTCGTCGTCGGTCTCCTGTTCGCATACCTCGCCTGGCGAGGGACACACCGATTTCTCAGACAGATCGGCGTCACCGACACCGTCGAAGGCACGTCGTTCGAACGGACCGCACAGCGCTTTGGCACGTCGACAGCAGGCATTCTCGCACTGCTCGTCGCGCTGTTCGTCTACGCTGTCGTGGCGCTGTTCGCGCTCAACCTCATCCAGGTGTTCGAAGCCGACCTCTTCTGGTCGCGCGTCACCAACTTCCTGCCCCGTCTGTTCGTCGCCCTGCTCGCGCTCATCGCTGGCTTGCTGGTGGGCGAGAAAGCACAGCTCCTCTTTCAGGAGCGCCTGCAGTCTATCAAACTCCCCGAAATCAGCATCGTCCCGCTTCTCGTCAAGTACAGCATCTACTACATCGCCGTCCTGATTGCGCTTGCACAACTCGGTGTCGCGACTGATGCACTGTTGATTCTCCTCGCCGCGTACGCGTTTGGCCTGATATTCCTTGCCGGACTCGCCTTCAGAGACCTGCTGACGACCGCAGCAGCAGGCATCTACATCCTGCTGAACGAACCGTACTCCATCGGGGACGAAGTCCGCATCAACGACACCCGTGGTATCGTACAGGAGGTGGATATGTTCGTCACGTACGTCGAGACGAACGGCGAAGAGTACATCATCCCCAACCGAGAAGTCCTCCGCTCGGGCGTCGTTCGGATTCGAAACCAGTGAGGATGAGAAATCACTGGACGTGTTCGTTCAGGAACTCGACGACCCGCGAGTACGCCTCCACCTGGTTGTCGAGTTTCGAGATGCCGTGGCCCTCGTCGTCGAAGATGAGTTTCTCGACAGGGACGTCCTGTTTGCGTGCTTCCTCGGCTATCTGTTCGGCTTCCCCGACCGGGACCCGCGGGTCGTTCGCGCCGTGGAGGACGAACAACGGGGCTTCGATGCGCTCGATATTGTTGAGTGGGCTGATGGATTCGAGAAACTCACGGTCGTCTTCGAGCGACCCATACTCTGCCTCACGGAGTGCGCGACGCCACGAACCGGTGTTCTCCATGAACGTGACGAAGTTAGCGATGCCGACAACGTCGATGCCTGCGGCCCAGCGGTCGGGGAACTCCGTCAACGACGCGAGCACCATGAACCCACCGTAGGAGCCACCTTTGGCGACGAACCGCTCGGGGTCGACGCGCTCGTCGTCGGCCAACCAGTCGAGCGCCGCCTCGATGTCCCTGACGGAGTCCATCCGTTTCTCGACGTCGTCGAGGTGGGTGTACGAGCGACCGTACCCCGTCGACCCCCGGACGTTCGGCTCGAAAACTGCGTATCCCTGTGCGAGGAAGTACTGCGTCAACCCGCTGAAAGATGGTCGACGCTGACTCTCGGGACCGCCGTGGATGTCAACGATGACTGAGACACCGTCGTCTGGAACCGTTTCGGGCAGCGAAAAGAACGCAGGAATCTCGCGGCCATCGAACGTCTCGTAGCGAACCAGTTCGGGTTCGACGAACGTCTCACGTGGGATTCCCGCTGTCGATGCCCGCGTCCAGCGCGTCACTGTCTCCCCGGGCGTCTCGCTGTCGTCGGTGTCACGGAGTGACTCGATATCGAGCACCGAGACGTTGGTGTTGAGCGCGCGGCCGTTCGACGAGAGCGCAAGTCGGTTCGCGTCGGGTCCGAAACTGACACCACCAGCGACGTTTCCTGGCAGTTCCGGCATCGGGAGCGCTGTGAGTTCGGTCTCGCCGGTGAGTTCCCCAAGCGTGAGCTCTGTGTAGCCATCAACGTTTCGCGAGTAGACCAGCAACCCGCTCTCCTCGTCGAGTGCAACACCGTCGATGTTCCAGTCACCACCCTCTCTGAGCGTCTCCAGCTCGCCCGAGTCAGCGTCCATCCGCGCGAGATACGTCGTGTCCGCACCGCGGTCAGTCACGAGGTACAGCGACTCACCGT
>PUMG01000326.1 GCA_003551265.1 Halovenus sp. | reverse complement strand
CGATGGCGGCGAACGTATGCCCGATGACTGAGCCCCACATCGTCTTGTTGACCTGTCTGAAGAGGTGTTTCGTATCACGAATCGGGAGGGGACTCAGGTCTTCGACCCACCTGACGAACTCGTCACCGTCGCGCAGCAGGTAGAACACCAGAAAGAGAACGAGCGCGGTGCCGATGGACATCCGCAACGCCGTCGAGATGACGCCAGTGATACCGCCGAAGAAAATCTCGAACAATCCTTCTGTTACGGCTTCGAGACTGGTGATGATGTCGACCTCGGCGCCAGTCAGTTCGAGAATTCGCGCCTCGACCGTCCCGATTTCGAGTCCGGTTTCTCCACCCTGGACGCGTTCGAGGTCTTGCGCGAAGACGTAGAGGATGTACGCGACCGGTACGATGACTGCCACGACTGAGGCTGCGATGAGCAAGATTGCAGAGAGAAACGACCCGAGATACGTCCGTAGTCGTCTGTGGAGGGGGTACAGCACGTACGCGAGAATTACCGACAGAAGGACGAACTCGAGTACGGGGAGCGCAATGAATACGGTGAGCCCGCCGACGAGAGCAACGACGAGTAGCAGGAACTTCTGGTTGTTGTTCATCTCAGGCCAGTTCGAACTCGATACGTTCGGTGTCTCTTCCTTTCGTGGTTCGGCCGGTGATTTCGAGACGACCGATTGCTCCCAGACGGTCGACGTGTGTCCCACCACACGGGCACGTATCGAAGCCCTCGATTTCGACCACTCTGAGTGGGTCAACTGACGCTGGTATCAGATCGAGCAGTGCGCGACCCTCGTCGACGGACTCCTCGACAACTGTGCGTGGTCGATTCTCTTTTCTGACTGGATAGTCCCGTTCGATAGCTTCGTTTGCCAGTCGCTGAATCGTTTCGAGGTCTTCCTCGCCGAACGATGCAGGCTCGAAGTCGATGCGTGAGCGGTCGGGGTGTATCTGGTTGCCTGCGGTCGTCGCGCCGTATTCGTCGAGAACGACCCGAGAGAGGACGTGCTGTGCGGTGTGCATTCTGGACAGGCGTTCGCGTCGGCTGGAGTCTACTGCTCCCTCGACAACAGTCCCCTCATCCGGCGGGTCACCGGTCATCGACTCGACGTAGTGACGGACATCACCGTGGTTTTTTCTGACGTTCATTACGGTTGCGTCTCCGCCGTCCCACGAGAGTGTGCCGTGGTCGGGAGGCTGCCCACCACCTTCTGGGTAGAAGTACGTCCCGTCGAGAACGATGTACTCCGTGCGTGCTTCCGTGACCTGCGAGACGAACTCGGTCGTCCTATCATCGTCAGGAAGGTACAGAAGTTCTGTCATACCAGACACCATGTTTCCATCCCTAAAGAATCACTCGAACAGTCTCTGCAGGACGAAGGGCAAGTCGAATCATTTTAAAGGCCGTCCCGGCTACGTTTGAGCACCAATGGCCATCAAACCAGCCTACATCAAGAAAACGGGGCACCTCCTGATGGAGCAGTACCCGAACGCGTTCGGACCGGACTTCGAGCACAACAAAGAAGTTGTCAATGAACTCACCAACATCGAGTCGAAAGGCGTCCGCAACCGTGTCGCCGGCTACATCACGCGGAAAGTAAACGCCCAGATTCCAGCGTAAGACTGCTCTCGGAGTCGTGAGAGCACAATCAAAGGCGTCGTCGAATCTGCTGTCGAGCGCCACCGTGAGAATGACAGGCCGATGAGCTCACTCGATCGAGCTGACGTCGAACGACTGGTGGAGATGCTGGTCGTCGGTTTTGGCGGTCTCGCTGCGGGGGTCGTTGCGTCACTTCTTCTTGGACTCGTGCTCGCACCGCTGGGTGTTCCACTTGACGACGTGGCCGTCGGACTGGTGTTGAGTGTTGTTGGGCTGGCAATCGGCTTCGTCGTCACAGCAGTTGTCTATCTCAATTACCGGGGCTTACCGCTGTCTTCGCTCCGTCTCAGGATACCGACCCTTCGTGATTGTGGCTGGGTCGTCGCTGGAGCGGCCGTCTTGCTTGGCATTGCACTTGTACTCGGCGTCCTCGTGGAATTGCTTCCGCTCAGCGAACCCAGCGAGCATCAGGTATTCGAGATTGCCGAAGAACGACCCGAGATACTGCTGTTGATGGTGCCGATGTCTCTGCTGTTCGTCGGACCCGGCGAGGAAGTACTCTTTCGCGGAGTGATTCAAACCCGACTCGTCGAGTTCTATGGTGACGCAATGGGTATCGTCGTCACGAGTATCGTGTTCGCGGCTGCTCACCTGCCAGCGTACGCAGGTGAGGGCGTCGGAATTTCGATAGCGATTCTGTTCAGCCTCAGTATCGTCATCGGCTGGCTGTACGAACGAACGGACAACCTCGTCGTTCCCGCGCTCGTACACGGCATCTACAACGCTGTGTTATTCGCGACGGTCTACGTCACGTTGACGACAGATATTCTCAGCTAGCATCGCGTGGCAGTGGGTTGTGACCCTGCACACTCCCAACTCAACCGCTCTGGTGCGGTGGGAAGTCCACGACTTTTAGCTCTATAGACAGTCTCACTCACTATGGGACACCCAGAACTCCCCGTAGTAACCCATGGGCGTGTAGTGACAGTGTCTCCTCAGGACACGACCGAGGATGCAATCACCGCTGTCATGGAGTTCACACCAACCGACGATGGCGTTTCGGTGTACTACGTCTACGTAACCGACAACGGCGACCTGGGTGGCGTCGGTTCGATGCGAGAACTCCTGAACGCAGAGAACTCGAAGCCAGTTTCAGAGACGATGACAACGGACGTCATCACAGTCGAGTCGTCAAGTACACTTCAGACGGCAATGCAACAGATTATCAACTCAGGATTTGCAGTTCTGCCAGTTGTTGATGATGACAGTGCCTTTATCGGTGTTATTCGGGCCTCCGACGTGATCGATACACTCGACGAGCAAACAACCAAGCAGATGTTCAAACAAGCCGGGTTCTGGATGAAGTGAATCGTGTGGGGGGACGAACGTATCCATCCAACTTGTTTCGTCAGTGTTCTGGAACAGAAAACTCCCAGCGTTCGGACCCGAACTCCACGACCTTCCTGTTGCCGGTTCGCTCGAATGACAGCGCTTCACCGAGCAACGCAGGGTCGTACACCACCTGGTCCTCCCGGAGAAACCTCGCAAGGTCGACCATCGGACTCACAAACGAACCACGCGCTATCCGGTCTGGGACCCCCGACATGAGCGAGAGTTCTGGAAACGGACGCACGCCCGTTTCGTCGAGTATCGTGTGATAGATTCGGCGGGTTTCGACCTGCCCCTCCACCGTCTCTGGACCACCCTCGGGAGACCGAATCGCGAGTGGCACGGATACGACCGGTTCGAAGACGCTGTGCTGGTGGCCGACGAGTCCGCACTCCCCAAGGTGTTCGCCGTGGTCGGCAACGAGAATGACGAGGGACTCAGACAGCACGCCGGCGCTGGAGAGAACGTCGAGCAGTTCCCGCAGGCGGTCGTCCAGCGTTCTGAGGTCGGCGTCGTAGAGCTGGCTCATCGCCGTCACCGCATCCTCGTCCATCCGCTGGTCCCCGTAGAAGTGTGCCCGCTCGTCAGTGACGACCTCACTGGCAGAGGCGTCGTCATCCACGAACCGCTCGTACTGTTCTGGGTCTGGCGAGCGTGGCAGGTGTGCATGTGGCAGGTTCACGAACAGAAAGAACGGGTCGCTCGCACGAGAGAGGAGTGCCTCAACGCGGTCAGTGACACCGTACTCCGGTGGCCTAGCGACTCCGAGGTCGCTCATCGCAACCCCGCTTTGCTGGTGTATCCAGTTGAACGCTCGCTCGACTGGTCGACGGAGCGTCACACTACTGGTCACCCGGTTGATGACGGGACCGAACCACGAGACAACCGGTTCGGGAGCGGTCACCACCGAATCCGTATAGAACTCGTCGAAACCCCGTCCGAAGCCGGTCACAGGTCTGACGTACTCGTTCGGTGAGACGGCGTACGTCTCGTATCCTGCCTCCGAAAGCTCCACTGCCAGCGGCCGGGACGCTTGCAGCACTGGCCGGATGGTCGTTGCACCGTGTGCTCGTGGATACAGCCCAGTAAACAGCGACGCGTGAGATGGTATCGACCACGTACCCTGGGTGACGGGGTCCTCGAATCGAGTTGCGTCGCGGACGAACGAGTCGAACGTCGGCATCGTCTCGCGGTCGTAACCGTACGCAGAGACGCGGTCTCGACGCACTGTGTCGAGCACGACGAGAACGACGTTGGGGCGGGTCACGGTCGTCTGGGGAGACATATTCGGCCGAGAGCAGCCGTCAGTCGAGGACGGCATCGAGAACGTCGTCAGCGCTGTATCGAACCGGGTCGGTCGCTGGCGCATCGATTTCTTCGGCGACCGCCTCGATTGCGTCGTCTGCGCCCGATTCGTCCATACCGCGGGTGTTGACCATCCCGGCGTCGACCGTTGCGTCTGCAATCGGTGCAGCCATGTCCTCGTACAGCTGGACGTACGTCGAGAGGTCGGGGAGTGCGAACCGCTCGTACCCGCCGAAGTGTTCCTTGCCAGCGACGTGACAGAGCACCATCGAGTCTGGCTGTGCCCCGTGGAGGATGGCAGTCGTCACGCCGGAGTACGCCGGATGAACCACTGCGCCCTGTCCTTCGACGAAGACAACGTCGTGGTCGCCAGCCTGCTGAACCAGGCGTTCGGTCGCCCCGGCCGCGAAATCCGAGATGACGCGGTCGATAGCGATGCCCCATCCAGCGATCATGATGCCAGTTTGCCCGGTTGGCACGACAGCAGCGTCCAGTCCGCGCTCGCGGGCTGCGTCCCGGAGTTCGTAGGAGGCGGTCATCTTTCCCGTCGAACAGTCGGTGCCGACGGTCAACACGATTCGTGCGTCGACCTCGCTGGCCGTGGCCTCGGCGACAGTAAGGTCGTCGGGGGGATTACGGACGTCTCGCAGTGCAACGCCGTGTTCCTCGGCACGTGCAACGAACTCGTCGTCCTCGGAGAGAAAGTAATGGAGGCCAGCAACCACGTCACACCCGCTCTCGATGGCCGTCTCGACATCCGTTCGCCAGGACTCCTCGAACCCACCACCGATAGGGGCAACGCCGATGATGAGCGCATCACACTCGGGAGCGTCGGCCATCGTCTCGACTATCGGTGCGTCCTGTACGTCTGGAATGAAGTCGTGAACCCGCTCTCCAGAGTGGTCGCGGTCGAGTACCGCTACCACATCGTGGTCGCCGTACCGGAGAACGCCGACTGCTGTCTTGGCCCTGTCAGGGAACTTTTGGTGGGCGAGGATTGCCACACGCATACTCACAACCGCCGTGCCACGGGAGCAAAAACGTACCGCTCTCTGCCGACTCCCGAACCGTTTTTCCGATGGGACACTGAACGCAGACCATGCCTATCAAACAGGAGGATGTGCCGCGAGCAGACGGGATGCCCGTCCTCGGACTCGGGACCTGGCAGAACGACGACCATGAACAGTGCACAGAAAGCGTCAGGCGTGCGCTCGCACTCGGCTATCGTCACGTCGACACTGCACAGATATATCGCAACGAGGCGGCTGTGGGGGACGCAATCGAGCAGGCGTCAATCCCACGAGAGGACATCTTTCTCGCGACGAAGGTCTGGATTCGAAATCTTTCGTACGAAGACGTGCTGGGGTCGACACAAGCAAGTCTGGAGCGACTCGGGACCGACTACCTCGACTTGCTGTACGTCCACTGGCCTTCCGGGGCGTACGAACCGGCGGACACGCTCGCTGCCTTCGACGATCTGTACGAGAAGAACATCATCCGACACGTCGGTGTCTCGAACTTCGAACCCGAACACATCGACGAGACACGCGACCACCTCGACGCCCCGGTCTTCGCCAACCAGGTCGAGATGCACCCATTTCTGCCACAGACCGAACTCAGGGAGTACGCACAGACCAGCGATATCGAACTGGTGGCGTACTCACCGCTTGCCCGGGGAGACGTACTCGGAGACGAGACGCTCGCCGAGATTGCCGACCGTCACGAGGCGACGGAGGCACAGGTCGCGCTTGCCTGGCTTCGTGAAAACGACGTGACGGCAATTCCAAAGGCGACGGGCGAAGCGCACATCCGCGAGAACTTGGAGAGTCTCTCGCTCGAACTCGAAACTGACGAACTGGAAGCGATTGACGCGATTTCGACCCGGGAACGGAAAGTACAGCCCGAGTTTGCGCCTGACAGCTGGGAGTGAGACGAACTGACAAACATTCCGGGATGTGGTCAGGAAAGCATATACAGGGGGCCATCAAAGAGCACGCATAATGGCTGCAGGGAACGAGCAGGGACTGGTCGATGCGATACGCTACGACCTGCGAGTGATGCACGAGACCTGGATGGAGGTGTTCTTTCCCCGACAGCGTGGCGCAGCGGACACCGTCCTGGGAAAGTGGAAACCCGAATCGACTGGCGAAGTCATCACCTACCGGCTGTGGTCCGGAATCGGTGTTCCAGTCGTTGGCGTCGTCTATCCGCTCGTGCTGCTCGGCTACTTCATCAGATATCAGACCCACAAAATCAACGTCACTGCCTCGCGCCTCGGCTTCTTCGGCATCATTCTTCTGTTCACACTCCTCTGGGGCGGGTTGACCGCGCTGGTCTACGTTGAGTTACAGGGCGCGCTCGAAGACGGGGCAGTCGTCGGTATCGCGGCGGCGAGCACCGTTGCTGTCGTCTCTGCGGCGCTGTCGTACATCTTCTGGCGACTCGGTGGCCGCTTCACGACGGTGTTTCTGGCGTACCCCTTCGCTATGACAGCGCTGTTTCTGCCGCCGGTCGTCGCTGCGCTGTTTTACGAACCGCTCGGCGAGGTCATCATCGGACAGGGTGACGACCTGTTCCGCTGGATGTTCCGGACCGGTCCCGAGTCGCTCACCGAACCGCTCGGTGACCGCTTCGACCGACAGGAACACCATCACGCCATCATCTGGTTCATCATCTCCTTCCCAGTCGGCTGGGTGCTCGGCATTCTCGTGACGCTCGCCAACGTCATCCGACCGAAAGGCGAGTAATAAACTGTTTTTATAGGGATTATCGTACCTGTACAGAGACTCTCGCCGGACGTCCAGCGAGAAATCTATGATGACGTACGATAATCCCTATATTGCCTCAGTCCTGAGAGTCGGGTATGAGCATCGAGTTCTCCCTGCCCGTATCGCTGGCAATCATCCTCGGAATCATCGCCGCCGGAACGGCAGGCATGTGGGGGATGATGACTGCTGACACGATTCTGATGATGGTGTTGCCCTCGATGGTCGTCTTCGCCGGTATCATGTTCGCCATCGGTGTCAAACACGGCCAGTATCGCGCATCCAACGTGTGAAGGTAAACAGGACTGCCTTCTCAGAACTACCGAATCTGTTCAGATTGGCTCACCACAGCGTGCGACGAGAGGATTCTGATGACGTGCGAGAATCCCTCGCAGAGACCAACCACAAAAAGTATATCCTAATCGAACACAGATAGCATCGAGACTTGTATGAGTGCGTGGTGAGTATTATAGAATTAATTAGCAATCAGTGGCGAAGTGACTCGATACGAGCTAGTTTCGATCGGCTTTTCGATGAAGACGGAACAGTTTATCTGATAACAGGGTACTTTACTCCCAGTGCGTACCAGACGATTCGTCCGGAGATTGAGCAGTTTCTCTCTCGTTCGTCAGAAAATGAACTCGTCGTGATTGTGAGTCCAACTGCGGACCAGTTCAACGCCTCAATCGGTCGTGACCTTCTCACACTGGACGACGATGAGCGAGTCCAGGTATACAAGTACCCAAGCAGGTGTCTCCACGCGAAACTCTTCCTTCGCACCGGTGAGAACCCGCTTGCGATGGTCGGGTCGGTGAACCTGACCCGTGCTGCACTGGTACAGAACGTCGAGTTGAGCGTTCTCATCGAACCAGACGAGAGTGAAGACGAGCGGATTGCACAACTGACTGAGTGGACCGAACAGCTGATTGGGGAGTGTCGTCCGCTCCGTCGACGAGACCTGCTCCGACCGGTAATGTTGCTCAACACGATACTCGTATGGAGAAACAAAGCACGACTGCTCCCACGAAAGCGTATCGTCACACAGCCAGTAGTATATCTGCTGGTCGTCTTACTCGCATTGTATATCTTCTACCTATCATGAAACGGGGTGAGTGAAGAATGTCACGTGGCATTGGGGAGATTGCATTCTTTCAGGACCTCGTTCCTGAGTCGCTTGCATTTCCAGTCGCGCTCGCGACACAACTCGGTGCACTCTGGTTTGCGGGTCTGGTTCTGTTCCTTCTCTACCGCTATCACGACCGGGAGCGCGCTATTATCGCCGGTGGGGTTCTGGTTGCGGGGACTGGTATCTGGCGAACAATCAAAATCGTCTTTCCGGTCCCTCGTCCCGAACAGCCAATGATAGCGACTACCGATTTACCGTTCGTTCTCCAGCCACTGTTCGACCTGGCTGTGGTCGACAGCGGGCCCGGCTTTCCCAGCGGACACGCAGTAACGACGACGATACTCTACCTCTCGCTGGCGAGTTATCTCAGCGTAAGTACTCGTCCGAAGCGATATGCTGGAGCAGTGTTCTTCATCGGGCTAGTCGGGTTCACCCGGATAACACTCGGTGTTCACTATCTCGTTGACGTCATCGCTGGTGCAGCCATCGGTCATTCGACACTTCTCAGCTCACGCTGGATTATGAAACACGCGACAGAAGATTCGACGACGATCGCGCTCAGACTCGGTCTCCTCTCGGCGACAGTCTGCCTGTTAGCCAATCTGCTCGTCCCACCGTTCTCGCTCTGGGAAGTCGGACTGTTCGCCGCTGGTGCGGGAGCGTTTATCTGGTGGGAGGGAATCGTTCACGAGCGATGGACTCCACCGGTCGCGGAGTCCTCGTTCGAGCAGGTTCGCCGGTGGATTAGCACAAACTGAAAACGAGGGCTGTGTAGACCTAGGGAGACACAGCCACGTCGACAAAACCGTCTCCATCCTCCGAGACGATTACCGTTCCCGTCGTTCTTGTCTGAGACGATGAGCGTTTGTCCGCAACCGTGTCTCCGGGCTCGTCTGTGTCTGTCGAACCATTCTCGGGAAGGACAACCGTTGCACCAACGGCGAGTGGCGCGAGAATCCCCGCGATGAACGCGTCGGGTTCAATGATTCCGGTCTCCAGCACGACGCGAGTTGTCGCGTCGAGACTGTACTCCTCGATTACGTCTGCCGCCGCCGAGAGCAGTTGCTCGTGGGTCCAAACACTCTCCTCAATTCGGAGGGCATCGTCTTCGGGGACCACCGTCTCAGGTGGTTCGATCGGGTTCTCACTCCAGAGTTCGCGTTCGAAGTGTGACACAGCAGGGTCGGTCGGTGGTCCCCCATACGACAGCCGTGAACACCCCGGCGCAGTTTCGATTGGTGCGTGTGCGGGCGCAACCACTGCTGGTGCATCGATCGGTTCAGTCGGCGTCAGGTCTACGACAGCTCCAATAATCGCCCCACCGAAGAGTGCCAGCAGCGCTTCGGCCGAGTCGAGCCGTCCTCGCTGTGAGGAGAATGGAACGTTATTCTCCTCAGTTTTCGGACCGACCACAACTGCGAGTTCTCCAATCCCGTGGACGCCGTAGTGTCCGAGCAGATTCCCGGCCTTCCAGATGTTCGTACAGAGGTCGTGATAACTGTAGGGCACTGGCCGTGAGCGAACGTCGAGCGCCGCCTCATCCCGCTGGCGTCCGGCAGCGACGACCGCTTTCAGTGTGTCGAAGTCACGGATATCGGTCGTGTCCATCTCAGAACGACTGTTTGAGCCGGTCGAAGAAACCAGTCTCGACTTCGATGTCTTCTCCGCCTGCCTGGGCGAAGCGTTCGAGCGCATCGCGCTGTTCGTCGTTCAGTTTCTCCGGCGTGACCACCTGCACCTGGACGTAGAGGTCACCGTGACCGCTCCGGCGCAAGCGCGGCATTCCCTTGCCACGCAGTCGGAACGTCTCGCCGCTTTGCGTCCCCGATGGAAGGTCAAACTCGACGGTGCCGTCAAGCGTTTCGACCTCGATGGTGTCGCCAAAGACGGCCTGTGGGAACGAGATTGCTTCGCGCCGTTTCAGGTCCGCGCCGTCGCGTTCGAACTCCGAATGCTCACGAACTGAGATTTCGACGTGGAGGTCCCCGTTGCGTGCAGCACGGTCACCCGCAGCGCCCTCGCCCTCCATCCGCAGGGTCTGGCCGTCGCGGATTCCCGGTGGTATCTCTACCTTCAGCGTCGCCTCATTCTGGACGACACCCTCACCACGACACGTCGAGCAGGTCTCGTCGTAGATGACGCCCTGGGCGTCACACCGCCGACACGGACTGCGCTGTTGCATCCGACCGAAGGCAGTCTGCTGAATCTGTGTCACTTGCCCCTGTCCCTGACACTCAGGACAGGTCCGCGCGTTCGTTCCGGGTGGGTGGCCCCGACCCTCACACTCACCACACCTCTCGGGACGACGAATCGTCACCTCCTTTTCGGTGCCATGATACGCCGTTTCGAGGTCGATATCGAGTCTCGTCTTCAGGTCTCGTCCCCGCTGTGGACGGTTGCGCGCGTTTCCACCGAAGAACTGGTCGAAGATGTCCTGAACGTCACCGAATGGACCACCACCACCGAACGGGTCACCACCTGAACGAGCACCACCCGGCCCGCCACCGACACCACCGCGTTTCTCTGCTTCAGTGAAGCGGTTG
>PUMG01000042.1 GCA_003551265.1 Halovenus sp. | reverse complement strand
GTCACGGAGACGATGTCGTCACGACAGCACGACCGTACAACGTCCTCGTCTGCAACGACCGCTCCCCCACATCCCGGGGAAGATAATCGTCTTGTCCATCGTCTGGAATGAACGGTGCGGATACAAAAACGCACCGGCAACATCCGGGAACGGCCCTCTCAGTTCTCTGTTCCCTCGAACAGCACCGCGTCACACTCGACGCACGCAGCCGTCACGGAGACGATGTCGTCACGACAGCACGACCGTACAACGTCCTCGTCTGCAACGACCGCTCCCCCACAGGAGGGGCACTCCTCAACGAACGTCCGGAGTGCAACCAGAAGCTGGGTTCGCTGGTCGGCGGGCAGCTCTTCCCAGCGGTCGAGACGCTCACCGAGCAACTCCTCGCTGGCGAGGTCTGCGACGAACGCGGCTTCGGAGTGCCACCGTCCGGCGTGAACCCCCTCGATGTGAACGTGCCAGCCGGTTTCGGTCTCCTCGAACTCAACTTCGTTGGCAGGGACCACCAGCGAATCCGAGAGTCGATACCGTTTCTGGTCGTCTCCTTCTAACTCGGCCATCCGCTGGTGCCAGGCACTGCGGTAGCTCTCGGTCAGGCAGAGGTCGTCGGTCTCTGGACACTCTCTGATGATGGCTGCGTCGGTGAGCGTCGTCTCGACGTCGAACGACACCTCGACATGCTCGTCGTGGTGGGGTGTCGTCCCCAGAGCGTCGTGAACTCGTTCGGGCAAGTACTGCACGAGTGTGGGCGTACCCGGAATCAGGTATCCACGGAAGAAGATGACCAGGACGCTTGCGACGAAGAGTGCGCCGCCTGCCGGGAGCGAGAACACCCCGACCACGATGCTCACGACGACAGCGATGAGCGTGTTGAGAATCGTACACGGGAGACACCTGTTCTCGCCAGTGTACTCCGGGTTCTTGAAGCGCTCGACGAGCGCGGGCTGGTCGAACTGTCGACGCGTCTCTGTCACTGTGGCTTCGGAATCGGCCATACCTCGAACTCGGGCAGTGGGTGCCATAGGTATCCAGTGACTAACAATTCCGCCTCCCGACGTCTGCCACGCTGTGGGACAGGACGAACTCTCGCCGACGCTCGGTCGATGTCCACTCTGTGAGCAGCGGGTCTCATCTCGGCACCTGCTGGCGAAGTACACCGAAGCCGGAAGCTGGCCGAGAATGCTTGCGGAGTGTCCAACGTGTGACGAGATTGTCCCCCCTATCTGACAGTGAGGTCTGTACAGGGTTCTGGTATCCACAATTGAGTCAGATAGTATCTACGACGAACTAGAGTGGTATCAACGTATACAGAAGTGATAGTAACAGAATACGTGAGTGGTATTAACCGTATACCGGAGTCGCAGGAACCGTATACCGATGTGGTATCCACTGACTTACAAAGCATAGGTCGTGTGTTGTCTCCCCTGAGATAGGCAGAAACCGACTGACAGGCACGTCCTGTCAGCACCCATCTCGGGAGGGACCAGACAGATGAAACTCACACGGCTGCTCGAACTCGCAGTTGCAGGGACGCTCGTCCTCATGCTGGTGGCGTTACTGGCGGGACACGTCCTCGGCTATCCTGTGTTGCTGGCGTACGTCGAGAGCGACAGCATGGAGCCAACGCTCAACGAAGGAGATGGGTTCGTCGCAGTGCCCGGCCCGCTCGCGGGCGACGTCGGGACAGGAGCGGTCATCGTGTTCGAGCCAGAGCAGATGCACGGTGGGGACCTGACGACACACAGGGTCGTCGACGAGCGAGCCGATGGCTACGTCACACAGGGAGACGGAAACATCGTGACCGACCAGAGCGGTGGCGAACCGCTGGTCACCGACGGCCAGGTCAGAGCCGTCGCGCTGTCGGTCGACGGAACGGTCGTTCGGATACCCCATCTGGGAACTGGCGTCGAGGCAGTCGGGTCACTGCTCGACCGAGCCGAACGAACTGTCGCCGGGCTATTCGGAGCACCGCGTCTCGGCTCACAGCAGCTTGCCTATCTGCTGTTCGCGCTGGGAGTTCTCGCATTCGGTGCGACGTTCGTTGGTGACACGAGCGGCGAGCGCGACCGGTCGAGGAGTCGCTCCCGCTCGCTCCCGGACGTGGTCGACAACCGCCTCGTGCTCGCTGGTGCGCTCGTGTTGCTCTGTGGCGGTGCGATGGTCGGGATGGTTGCACCCGCAGGCACCGAGACCTACGGCATCGTCAGCAGCGAGAGCGACTCCCCGAATCCCACGATTATCCCCAGTGGCGGGTCCGACTCCTTCGAGTATCAGGTCCACAACGGTGGGTTCCTGCCGACGGTCTCGCACATGGAACCAGAGAGCTCCGGTATCGAGGTCGAACCCGACCACATCTCGCTCGGAACGAACGAGACGGCCAACGCGACTGTGACGTTTCACGCCCCCGAGGAGACGGGATACTACCTCCGCTCGATGACGGAGTACCGATACTTCGCAATCCTGCCACCTGCGGTTATCGAGCGCGCCTATGCCATCCATCCGTGGGTTCCATACACGCTGATACTCGCGGTTATCGTGACGCCGTTTCTGACGCTGTGGCTCCTCCTCGGAGGGTCGCAGTCGACGGTTCGGATTCGACACCGAACCCGCGACCGTACTGACGGATTCTTCGACCGCGTCCTGAACGACTGAGAAAGCCAACCCGATACATCACCCATGTCAAACAACAACGAAAACAAACGCGAACGTACAGATGCGCCGTCACTGCGGTCGATTCGAGTTCGGAACCACCTTCAGCGCTGGCTGGTCGTCATCGTCGTCGCACTCGTGCTGCTCGGAGTCGTCGGTGGCTGGCTCGTCTATCAGACACACGTCGAGCCAGGAACAGTGACCGAAGAAGAAATCGTTGCCTCCTGGAGCGAGGAGACGTACCTCTCACACCACGCAGACGTCGTCCGTCCGAATCCAGTGTTCGACGAGAATCAGACGCTCTCGAACCAGCAGGTGTACTTCACCGGAATTTCACCCACCTTTGCAGGGGAGCATGAGTACAGCTACAGCGCCTCTGATGATGGCGAACTCGACGTCGAAATCGAAGCTGAACTCCGCTCACAGGCGGTCGACCAGGACGGACAGCCGTACTGGCAGCAGACCGAACTGCTCGACCGGGCGACTCACGACGAACTTTCGCCCGGAGAGCCAGCACTCGTCGCGTTCGAAATCAACGTTACCGAAGCCGTCGAGAGCGTCGAGCAAACCGAAGCAGCGCTCGGAACGAGCGTCGGGACGACTGAACTGGACATCGTCTTCGACACCCGTGTCTCGGGAACGGTAAACGGCGAGCGCGTCACCAGCACGCACCAGGACAGACTCCTCATCGAGCCGGACGGTGGCAGTTACAGCATCGAGCTGGAAGACACTGTACAGGAGCGTCACGAAAGCACACAGCTCGTCGAGTACGAAGCCACCTACGGACCACTTCGCTCGTACGCACCGTTCGGTCTGATTCTGGTTTCGCTGGTCGGTCTTCTCAGCCTCGGTGCGTTGAAGTTCCGGGGTCAAGTACCCCCGTCACGTGTCGAACTCGCGTTACTCGAACGTCATCAGGAGCGTGAAGCGTTCGACGACTGGATAAGCCGAGGACAGGTTCCCGAGTCATCTCTCGATGGGCCACGTGTCGAACTCGACTCGCTCGAAGACCTCGTCGACGTGGCCATCGATACGAACAACCGCGTCATCGAGGACACCACGACCGGTGAGTTCGTCGTCACCGACCGTGACCTGCTGTATGCAATCTCGGCACAGCCATCTGCAGGAGCCGACTTCACTGCAACAGCCAGTAACGGAGAGGGTGTTTCCGAAAACGGTAACGCCCCGTCCGAACGTGGTGACAAGCCGTCCGAACGTGGGACGCAAAACGAAGGCAGTGGTGTCTCGACAGAGAACCCAACAGCACCTGCGGATGTAACAGCAGGTAGCACTGACGACGAAGTGACAGCGACAGGTGTTGAAGACGAAGAAGAGACGGCTAGAGACGGAAACGAAAACAAAAGCGTCGATTCGCTACTCTAGCTCGTCAGCGAGTTCGTCGGCGTCGATATCGAGGTCGCCGAGTGCCTCTTCCAGTCCGCCCATGCCACCCATTCCGCCCATCATACCGGGCATCCCCACCGGCTGGGCTTCGATGACGTCCTGAACGATGATTCGGTCGATGTCGAGCAGTTCGATCATATCCTCTCCAATCTGCTGTTTCTGGAACATCCACTGCTGGTTCATCGTCAACTCGGGAGTCGACTCGATGTACAGCGTCTCCTTTTCAACCTCGACGGTCTCGTACTCCGGTTCGTCGTCTTCTTCCTCATCTTCGGTTTCCTCTGCCTCGTCGCCCTCGTCAGCCTCCTCTGTGTCAGTCTCTTCTTCGTCACCGCCATCGGCTGCTTCGCTCTCGTCGTCGGTCTCTTCTTCATCGTCATCTTCGACGAGCTGTTCTTCTTCGACGGTGTCGGTCTGGAACCACATTTCGGGCTGAACTCCGAGGAACAGCTCCAGCAGCCCTGCAGCCTTCTCGTCGCGGTCTTCAACGACGTCGACAATTTCGTACTCGTATTCGATGTCGTCGCCCGCGAGCGGGTGGTTGAAATCGACGCGTGCTCGTCCGCCGATAATCGTCTCGACGAATCCCTCCTCACCATCGATACTGACCTGTGCGCCGGGGTAGCGGTCGTCCTCGGGAATCTTGTCTTTGCTCACCGTGCGGACTTTCTCATCGTCGAACTCACCGAACGCTTCTTCACAACTGACTGTGGCGGTTCCGGTGTCTCCGACCTCCCGGCCGCGGAGGTCGTCCTCGACGCTGGGGAAGATGTGTCCCTTTCCGATGACGATTGTCCGCGGTTCGAACTCTCTGCCCTCTTGGTCGATGCCCTCCTCGACAGCGGTGTCTTCGTCGGTCGTATCCACCAGACGTTCGTCCTCAATGGTGTAAGCGGTGTAATCCAGCAGAATGAAATCGCCGTCGTCGAGACCAGTCTCATCCGCATCCTCGTCCGCATCCTCGGCTTCGTCTGCCTCAGACGTATCCTCGGTGGCGTCTGCTTCAGTCTCATCGTCAGCCGCTTCTTCGGTGTCGGCGTCCGTGACGTCGTCTGTCTCCTCGTCAGTAGATTCCTCCAGTGATTCGAGCTCCTCGTCAGCCTGCGATTGCTCCTCTTCGACGTCCTCCTCGGATTCGTTGCTCATACCGTTCTGGTCAGTCGTCGTACTATTAAGGACACCGTTTCGACGTGCTCGTGGGAGACGTTCACGTGGTCGGACGGACACACTCACCCTCACGTCATCAGAGATTTGTCGCTGCCGGTCCGAGTGACCGATATGTACGAGGTCGAGTTGAAAGTTGCTGCAGATCACGAGTCGGTGCGTTCACGCCTCGAGGAGATGGATGCAACGCCAATCGAATCGCTCAGACAGGTCGATACATACTACGATGCGCCGGACCGAAGCTTCGCCGAGACCGACGAAGCACTCCGAATCCGACGCGAACAGCCCACGAACGACGACTCCTGCACACACAGCGACTCCCGCACACATGTCACGTACAAAGGACCCCTCGTCGACGACCAGTCGAAAACACGCCACGAGGCTGAGACACAGGTTGCCGACCACGATTCGATGCACGCAGTTCTCTCAGGGCTGGGCTATGAACCGGCAGCAGACGTTGCGAAATATCGAACCCGGTACGAACTCGATGGGTGTGAAGTGGTACTCGACGCCGTCGACGGGCTGGGCGAGTTCGTCGAGGTCGAACTCGGAACTGACGACGAACTCGATGGCGACGGGACAAACAACGAGACGCTGGTCTCACTTCGCGAGCAGGCCGCTGACGTTCTCCGACGACTCGGACTCGACCCTGCCGAACAGATTCAGACCTCCTACCTCGGACTGTTGCTCGAACGTCAGGAGCAACGCTGATGCCGAGATAACTTTGATGCATATCTATTGCGGTAATCGGTTTCGTAAGTTATAGACGCAGTGGTGTCGAAGCCCAGAGCAATGACAGACAGGAATATACGCGTCGAGGCAGTCGAGGGTCGCGCTGTCGAGGACCAGCAAGTCGAGATAGTCGAGCGAAAGGGGCTGGGCCATCCCGACTCAATCTGTGACGGCGTTGCGGAGGAGGTTTCACGCGCGCTCGCCCAGACGTACCTCGACCGCTTCGGGAAACCGCTACACTTCAACACGGACGAGACACAGCTCGTCGCCGGGACCGCAGACCCTGCCTTCGGCGGCGGAGAGATGCTCGAACCGATTTATCTGCTCATCGTCGGCCGCGCAACGAAACAGTATGAGGGCGAACGAATCCCAACCGAGACGGTTGCACTCCGACGCGCCCGGGAGTACCTGGACGAGCAGTATCCACATCTGGACGCCGGTTCGGACATCATCGTCGACGTCAAACTCGGGGAAGGGAGCGGTGACCTGCAGGAAGTGTTCGACGAGAAGGGCCAGGCCGTGCCGATGGCGAACGACACGAGCTACGGCGTCGGACACGCACCGCTGACAGAGACCGAACAGATCGTCTACAACACCGAACGAAAGCTCAACGCCGAGTACGCGGTGTCGAACCCACACGTCGGCCAGGACATCAAAGTGATGGGGAAGCGGGAAGTCGACACCATCGACGTCACGGTGGCCGTTGCGATGGTCGACGAGTACATCGACAGCATGGACGCCTACAGAGACGCCGTCTCGGGTGTCGAGGGGTACGTGAGTGACCTTGCGCAGAACTACACCGACCGGGAAGTGAACGTCCACGTGAACACCGCAGACAACTACGAGGAGGGTGCAATCTATCTCACGACGACGGGCCTCAGTGCCGAACAGGGCGACGACGGCTCCGTCGGGCGCGGAAACCGCGCGAACGGTCTCATCACGCCGAACCGGCCGATGAGCATGGAGGCGACAAGCGGGAAGAACCCAATCAACCACATCGGAAAGATATACAACCTCCTCAGCACTGAAATCGCCGAGTCAGTCGTCGAGGACGTCGACGGCATCAGACAGCTCCAGATCCGTCTGCTCTCTCAGATTGGACGACCAATCGACCAGCCACACGTCGCGGACGCCAAGGTTGCGACGACAGACGACGTCACGGTCGAAGACATCCACGACGACATCGAGGCGACAATCGACGAGGAACTGGCGAACGTCACCGAACTGACCCAGCGAGTCATCGACGGCGAACTCAGCACCTTTTAAGTGTCGGCGTCGTTCACAGCGCATGAACCTCTCCGGAGCCAGCACCGTCCTCGTTCGACCGGCCGGGGAACTCGGAGTGAAAAGCGCGTCAGTCCAGCGGCGGATGGAGGGGACACTCCGAGAGAACGTCGAGTCGGCCCTCGAAACCCGGGGATTCGACGCGACCGTGGAGACCGAACACACACGGATGTACGTCCACACCACGAGCGCGGCACTCGAGAACGTGACCAGAACACTCACCGGGGTGTTCGGGGTGAGTTCTGTGAGTCCCGTCCTGACGTGCGAACCGACACTCGACGATATCCGTGGGGTACTTGCAGAGACTGCGAAAGAACACTACTCGGGCGAGTCGTTCGCAGTCCGTGCTCGACGCGCCGGTCAGCGAGAGGACCATCCGTTTTCCAGCCCGGAACTCGAACGAGCGGGTGGGACAGCCGTCTTCGAAGCGGCACAGGAGCAGGGAATCGAACCGACGGTAGACCTCGACGACCCCGAGAGAACCTTCGGTGTGGAGTGTCGACCCGACCGGGCGTTCGTCTACCTCGAACGATACGACGGACCCGGCGGAATGCCACTCGGGACGCAGGAGCCAGTTGTTGCGCTGGTGAGCGGTGGCATCGACTCCCCGGTAGCTACCTGGCTGGCGATGAAACGCGGATGTCCGGTGTACCCACTCTACGTCGACCTCGGTGACTTCGGTGGGGTCGACCACCGTGCCCGGGCCGAGCGGACGGTCGCAACCCTCACACGATTTACGCCTGGTGACCTCGCGCTACGGGTTGCACCTGGCGGGGAGGGTCTCGGAAGGATTATCAACAGTACAGGGATGTACCGGATGCTCTTCGCCCGCCGATTCATGCTTCGAATCGCCGAGTACGTTGCTGACCAGACGGATGCTGTCGGTATCGTCACTGGCGAAGCCATCGGACAGAAGTCGAGCCAGACCGCTGCAGCCCTCCGGGTGACCGGAGCTGTTACCGACTACCCAGTTCACCGACCACTGCTCTCACTCGACAAAGGAGAGATCATCGAGCAGGCCAAAGCGATTGGAACGTACGAGGATGCAACCATCGACGCGGGATGTAACCGACTCGCCCCGGACAACCCGGCAACCCAACCATCACTCGACGTGGTTCGAAACTTCGAACCTGACGAACTCGACGACGATGCCCGTGATGCAGCCCAGAATCTCGAGACGGTTTCTCTCTCTGAAACGGACGACTCCGATTTATGTTCTCCCTCGAGAGACTCTCGTGTATGAAGGTGAACAAAAAACTCACCGCTGGAATCGCACTGATCGCAACGCTGTCGTACGCGCTTTACCGCCGGAAGCAATCCGAGACTCACACCGCAAACGTCGAGTGAGACTGATAAACGAAAATCTGTCGGGTTTTGGCCCGTCAGTAGATCACCGCCCTTCTCGACCGACAGCATCGAACGCTTCGAGGAGTGCCGCGCTCTCGTCGAGAAGTCGACGAATCCGCTCGCGGAGCGCGTCACACTCCTGTTCGACTTCTCGATAGCCGTCGTGGTCGGCACGTTCGTCTCCGGGAATCTCGGCTGCGATGACCCGGCGTTTCGACTCGGCAGTGAAGTACTCTCCGAGCAGTTCGTATCCGAGCACCTCACACTGCTGTGAGACGGCCACACGAACGTCCTCGCGGTCGATTGGTTTGCAGAGATAGTCGTCGAACGGCATGTCGAGCACGTCGAAGCCAGGGTCGATAGCCGTCACCATGATGACCTTGCCGCAGAACTCACGCTCGTCGAGTTTCGCGAGGACATCGTCACCGGACATCCCGGGCATGTGGCGGTCGAGTAAGACGATGTCGACGACCGGCTCGTCGAGCAACTCCAGCGCCGTCTGCCCACCGTAGGCTGTCTGGACGTCGCACTGCCCACGGAGCCGAAGTGCGTAGGCGTCTGCGACCTCCTTCTCGTCGTCGACGATGAGTGCCCTGGGGAGCGGGGTTGCCGTCTCGGTCATAAAACTGCGTTCCACACACTCGTTCGTGACCAGAGTACATAATGACTGCCATTTCATCGAGGATGACAGATGAGACAGTCGTCGCTGGTGCTCACGAATCGTCGGTCACGTCGAAGAACTCGGCGAGGAGTTTTCGCTGTCCCGCCCGCAGGTGATGTAACAGTGTCGGACCGGTGATATCGAGCGCTTCGGCGACCTCCTGTGCGTTGCTTCCACGCGGTGATTCGAAGTAATCCGCGAAAAACGCAGTTCGAAGCGCGTTCTCCTGTCGGTCGGTCAACTCCTCTCTGAGTGCGTCCCGGAACTCCCCGGCCGTCGTGACGTCGCGCTCGCGCTCGCGCTTTGCGAGAACCGTCAGTTCGTACTCGCGTGAGACCGCATCGATAATTCGGCGGACGTTCTCGGCAGGCGAACATTCGATGGTGACTGTTCCCTCGCCGACGCGATAGTCGGCTGCGCTGATTGTGACTCCACTCGCAGCGAGCAAGCCAAGAGGAGTTCGCGCACCGAGTGTCACTTCGAACATTCCCCCTGTTTCGTGCTCTCCGATGAGGCGCGTCTGTTGGACGCTGGGGTGGGACTGAAGAGAGTGACTGACTGAGTCGACCGGGCTACCCTCGACAGCGACGTAACAGAGCAGTTTCTCTCCCTGCGGGACGACCCCCTCCACAGTGAGTATCAGGTCTGCGTCGGTTGCTGCTCGAACGAACGGTGCGTCGGGGTCCGAGATGTCGAGGTCGAGTTCGACGACAGTATCCGATAACAGGAGATTTCGGTGACGTGTCGCGTTGATTGCGAACCCGGCCATCTCGCCGACCGTCTCGAAACTCGCCCGCTCGCGTTCGGAGAACGCGTCCTGTTCGGCGGTGTACACGCCGACGACGCCGTAGACGCTCGACCCGTATGTGAGCGGAATTGCCAGCAACGACTGGAGCCCGTCGGCGAAGGCTGCCCGTCGAATCGGTTCTGCAACGCGCTCATCGTCACCAATTGGCTGGATAACGACAGAGGTGCCGGAGTCGATTGCTCGGTGTTCCGGGACGGTTGAGTCGGCGAGACAGCGCTCAATCTCCTCGAGCGTTCGCCCGCTTCGTCCCGCTGCCGCCCGGACAACGAGGTCATCACCGCCGAGTTCGCGTTCGCCAACCCAGGCAAACTCGTAGAGGTCGGTTTCCCCGAGGCGTCGACAGATGGTGTCGGCGATTTCCTCGCGGCCTGCCGCGTCCACGAGGTCTGCAAGAACGTCCGAGATGAGTTCGTTGAGTATCGTGACCCGGTTGAGGTCGTCACGGATACGCTCGGTACGCCGCTTTGCTCGATAGCTGTCGGTCACGTCGCTGACGTACAGGTGTACCTGTTCTGCTGTCGGGACGAGTGAAACCGCGAGCCACCGCTCCAGCCCAGGGTAGTACTCTTCGAAGGACCGCTCCCGGTCGAGTTGTCCCTCGAACGAACTCGCGACCGTCGCCTCGATTGAATCCGGAAACACGACTGTAATATCTTCGCCAACGACCTCGGACTGGGCACATCCCAGCAGGTCGCAGGCTTCCTCGTTACACTCCGCGACCATTCCTTCGTGTTCCACCGCCAGGATTCCAAGCGGTGCGTTCGCCGATAGCTCGTCCATACGTCACTCCGGTGGTAGAATGGTGAGATACATGACTTTACGGATTTGTGAGACCACGTATTTCGAACTGTGCACCGCCAGTGTCGGATTCGGACACGTCGACACTCCAGCCGTGAAGGTCTGCAATTCTGGCAACGATTGACAGCCCGAGACCGGTTCCGTGGTCGTCGCTGGAGTAGCCCGGTTCGAAGACGTGCTGGCGTTCGTCCGCGAGTAC
>PUMG01000028.1 GCA_003551265.1 Halovenus sp. | reverse complement strand
TCCTCGATGGCGGGATACCATCGGCGAGCATTCACGAAGTCGACGACGGATACGTCGACGACAGTCTCGTCGAGGCACTCAGACAGAAACGGGCCGAGAACGGACTCGACGAGGTCGTGACACACGTGGAGGTTCCTATCTCCCGAACCGAAGAGGCGGCTACGTCGGCTGGGAGCCGGATTGGCCACCTGTTGACTGACGCCCTCCGCTGGCGAACCGAAGCAGATGTTGCAATCAGCCCGCCTGGCACAATCCGCTCGGGCGACCCGCTGGCCGGGGACGTGACAGTCGCGGATTTGCTCGGAATGGCTCCCTACCGTGACGAACTGACGACCGTCGATATTCGGGGAGACCGGTTGCGCGACGCGTTCGTTGCCGTTCCGACCGGCTATCACGACGACGCCTACCCCAACCGATACTGCAGTCACGTCAGCGGCGCGCACCTCGTCTGGGACGACGAAGCTGGCGAACTCCTCGACGCCAGCGTTGGTGGGGAATCACTCGACCCCAGCCGGTGGTATACTGTCGCTGTCGCGGACTACCTCGTCGAGACCGACCACGTCAACGACGCGTTCGGTCCCGAAGACGTCGTCGACACCTTCGGTATCGCGTGTGATGCTGTCGTCGACTTCGCCCGCGAGGTCGGTCTCGACGGCGGGTTCGACCGTCGAGTCGACCGCCCATCGCTGTGAGGCAGTGTCGCTGTTCGTCTCTCACACTCGGGCGAACGTCAGATACCCAGTGTGGCCAACACCAGCGGTCGACGGCCGGGAACCGCGCTCGTCGAAATCCATCCGTCGCTGAATTGTCTCGAACGTTCGCACAGCTGTGAGTCCGCTCTCGTGTGCTGTCTCTACTACTTCGCGGGTCTGTTCGACGAACGGGGAGTAGACCGCGACAAATCCGCCTGGGACGAGCAGTCGGGGGGTCTCGGCGACGACAGTGGCTGCATCGGCGGTGTCGAGTGTCACGACGTCGAACGTCCCGAGGTTGTCGAGGTCGGCGGTGACGTCGCCAGTTCGTACGGTCACCTGTTCTGTGACACCTGCAAGCGCCATGTTCTCGCGGGCGACCGCAGCGAACTCCTCGTTGCGCTCGTACGTCGTCACGGTTGCACCAGCGCGACCCATCGCTGCCGCCAGCACACCCGTTCCGGTTCCAGCATCGAGAACGTGGTCTCCACTTGCGATACCGGTGTGGCCGAGAACGAGGCCGATGTCGCGGGGCATCATCGGTGCGCCTGTGCGTTCGAAGTGGTGGAACAGGTCCGGACCACGGAGTTTGCGTGCGGTGAACTCGGTACCCAGATGCGTCTCGACGGTGTCGCCTGCAGTAACCGTCTCCGGCACCTCGAGCACGCCCAGGTCCGTTTCGAGCGTCTCACCGGCAGACAACACGTACTCTCGATTTTCGTGGACAAACAGGAACGACACGCTCACTCGAGTCGCTCGATGGCATCGAGGGGCATCCCGTTTTCGGCTTCGAGTGCCTCGCGGGCCTCCTGCTCGCTTGCGCCAGTCGCGTCCATCACCATCTCGATATCGTCCTGTGGAATTGCGTCGCCAGCGTCGTCGTCGGAATCGTCTTCGCGGTCACGTCGCTCGGGTTCGCCGATGATGTTGTACGTCTGTTGGCCCTGTGCGTCCATCCGCTGGACATCGGCGTCGGTGAACACGAGTTCTTCGTCTGCTGTCCGGATGACAACCTCTTCGGCGTCGAGTTCTTCGATGTCGATACCCATCTGTTTCATCATCTGTTGCATCTTGCTCGGGTCGAGACCGCCTCCTCCAAACATACCTTCGAGTTCTCACCTGAGAGGCAAAAACGCTCCGTTGCGAGATTCCTAGAACGGAAACCTGTCACGGATACGGTCGACGATGTCGTCTTCGTCGGCATCGGCTGTCCCGTTCGCCATGATGTGTGACTGCGGTACAATCACGGTTCGACCGCTCTCGTTGTTCACTTCGATGAGGTTGTCACGCTTGAGGCGGGCGAGTGACTCCTCTATCGCGTGGATATCCTCTTCCACCTCTGCCCGGAGTTCGAAGACAGTCATGCCCTCTTCAGGCTGACCAGTGAGTGTGACCAGCACCGCGACATCTGTCTCATCACGGTCGCGGTACTCCGGTTTGAGTTTCATCACCACTACGTACGCGAGGACGGACCTTATATTTTGAGCGGTTCGCACAAGCAGTACGCTTATGTGTCGCAGGCGGACACTTCATGGCAATGAGCTACAAGTGCGCGATATTCGGCCACCGCTACGGCGAGACGGAGGTTGACCGCGACCGTGAGGAGGACGGGAGTGAGGTGATTACGGTCGAGCGCGAGACCCAGACCTGCGCTCGCTGTGAGCACGTCCGTGTCGTCTCCGAGAACAAGGAGGTGAAAACCGTCGAAACTGCGGCCGACATCGTGGCTGACGACCTCGCCGACGCCAACGCCACTGAAACTGAACACACAGGTGACACGACGGGCTCTCCTGAGCCAGTCGAGGCGAGGAGCGAGTCAACATCGATTGCCGAGACCGTCGAACAGCCACGGGACCCAGCAGAGGAGGATGCAGTCATACTCGACGACGACGAAGACGAGGACGAACGCGAACCCGGTGAGTGGCCGAAAGAGCCGTCTGCCGAAGACGAAAGCAGTGGTGTCGAAACGGAAGACCCTGCGGTCGGAGACGACGATGGCAGTGCAAGCTGGGAACTTCCGTCGGATATCGATCCACATCCCGAGACAGACCAGCCTTCGGTCGAGCCCTCGCAAACTGCACTGACGGTGCCCGAGGGTGAGTTCTACTGCCCGAAGTGTGAGTTCACGACGGCTGTCGAGTCTTCTTCGTTGCGCGCGGGAGATTACTGCCCCGAGTGTCATATAGGGACACTCGAACACCGGAGCGAGTGACAGGAGCACTCGAACACCGGAGGGAATGACTCGCTCCGATAGAGGTAAACCCATCGACCGGTAACTGTCCGTCCATGCGTGAGTACAAGATGCGACGCGGTGAGTATCTCGAAGACCGAGTAGAGGACATGAAAGCGTTCATCGAGAAGCACTTCGGTCGTCCTACCGCAACCGAACCGTACAAGAGCAGCGAACTCTACGTTGTTGAGGAGCCGGACAACCCGGTGTTCGAACGTGTTACTGCCGGGACGGTCGAGTACAGCGGCAAAAAGAATACGCTCGCCCTCGACATCGAAGAGCGACCCGCGGAGGTCGTCATCGAGGAAGGCCACTTCGACGCTGCTGCGGATGCCGTCACTGTGAAGAACGAGTTCCTCGAAACAGCGACTGGTCGAGACGCCAAATCGCGACGTGAGTCGATGAAGCGCGAGGTCGAAGACGACGAAACTCCAGAGACACCGACGTAGTCCGGGAAGTTCTCTACCGGTCGACGGAACGATTGACAGCTCTCACACAGCACGGGCGTGTCGAGAATCTCTCACAGATTCTGTCGACCGGTCTCGGCGTTTTCACTTCCCGAGTCGATCGCGGTTGATACGCACGCCTGCGGGCGTGATAATGAGCTGGTCGTCGTCTTTCTGGACGATGTCGCCACCGACTTCTTTCGTGACCTGTTTGAGTTCGTCGGTAATCTGTTCCATCGTCCGGTCGTTGGTGCTGTAGCGTGTGATGTCCGCGAGCACGATGTTGCCGTCGTACACCTCATCTTTGATGTCGATGACGTCGGTCTTCTGGCCGATGTTTGCGATGCGAACCTCCAGTCGTGCTTCGACATCGTCGACTGCAATCCCGTCAGCGTCGAGTTCGACGTAGTCGCCCGTCTGTCTGGATGACCCTTCTCCGAAGATCTTGCTCATCAGTCCCATACTGTGTGAGCGTACCCCCTGGCGCTTAGGCTTTACGTCAGACGACGAACTCGTAAAGGTCGTCGCCGACGTGGTGGATAGACTCGACGACGCGTCCGTCGTCGCCGAGCATCTCGTCGCCGTCGACCATCGCCTTCCCGACTGCGAGGAACTTGCCGTGAGTCTCCTCCTGTATGACCACGAAATCGCCTGCCTCGATGGTCTCGTCAGCGTCGACGATGCCGGGGCGCATCACGTCTGCACCGTTGGAGACGAACTGGACGGCTCCGGCGTCGACCGTCACGACGTGTTCGCTCGGCGGATACGCGTTTGCGCCTTTGACCGTCACGAACGGTTCGCCGTCGAGATAGAGAACGTACGGCTTGCCGTCGACGAGCACCACGTCCCAGTCGTCGGTGGTCAACTCGATTTTCTCGAGCGTGTCGGCGTCGAGGTCGACACCGAGGTTCGCCGAGAGGGCGTCCTGTATCTCGGCAATCGCGTCCGACCGGAGGTGATGCCGTGATTTAATATCCATACCAGGTGTGTCGTGTGCCCGCAAAATAAACGACTCGTTGTAATATAGGGATTGTCGTACGTCATCAGAGATTTCTCGCTGTCCGTCGCAGCGAGAATCTCTGTACAGGTACGAGAATCCTTGTAACGCCAGGACTGGGATTTGAACCCAGAATCCCGGAAGGGAACACGCTTTCCAGGCGTGCGCCTTACCGTTCGGCCATCCTGGCTCACAGGAAGTATCGTCTCTCATCAGCGATGTCTCGCCACACGTCGGAGGCGAGAATTGCTGGACAGGTCGGATACTCCCTACCACTTTTGTCTAGAATGGGGTTGGAATTAAGCCCTTTCGTTCTGGCGCGCAAGCGTGGGCCGCAGCAGATGCGCCGATACTGCACTCGCGACGAACACGAGGCTAGCCACGCCGGCCATCACGGCCGCACCGACGAACTCCCCGGTGACGAGGTGATAGCCCTGTATCAACACGAGAAACGAGAGCGCGCCGATGGCTCCCCACAGCAGACTCGATTTGACGAGCGGGTTCACGGTCCACGGCCACATCGACGGCTACTTCGTCGCTACTGCTTCGACTTCCACCCCGACGCCTTTCGGGAGTTCGTCCACCGCGAACGCGCTCCGCGCCGGTGGTTCGTCCTCGTCGAAGAACGTCTCGTACACCGCGTTCATCTGCTCGAAGTCGTCGATGTCGTCGAGATATACGGTCACCTTGACCACGTCGTCCATACCGAGCCCTGCCTCTGCGAGCACTGCCTCAACGTTCTCGAGTGCCTGTTCTGTCTGAACGTCTATCGCTGCTCCATCGAGCAGGTCTCCCTCGGGTGTCAGCGGTATCTGCCCGGCCGTGAACACGAGTCCCTCTGTCTCGACTCCCTGACTGTACGCACCCACCGCTGCCGGTGCATCTTCGGTGTGGATTATCTTGCGCATACGTCACTTTCCCCGCGGAATCATCATAAATAGTCGGGTCTTCACGAACTGTTGTCCGTCAGTATGAGCAGTAGCTGGTTCCATGTCACACGGTGTCGATACACTCGCCCTCTTTCGAATTTACTCCCTATATTCGAATAACTTATGGATATTCCTCAGAAAATTCGCGGAACAGGTTTCTATGAAGTTGACGAACGTCACAGGGGCAAGTTTTAAATGGGATGAGGGACATATCTACTAGTAGGAGGTTGGATAGATATGGCAACGAGAGACATCAATAGGTATCGAAATCGAGTACAGTTCTGGCAGCAGCTGTTCGGTCAACTGTCCAGATACGACCTGTTACTGGCCGCGATACCTCTGGTGATGGCTGCCGCGCTCGGTGCCTACCTGATTACGCCAGTTCCGTTCCACTTCGCCGTTGCTGCAAGCGGCGTGCTGGGAGTGGGAATCATGGTCGACGCTCTCTACTTCAACCCACCCACGAGGAGTGATGAACCAACGTACTCGGACGCTTCGACTCACTCACCAGTGGTCGATTCCGAGCAGGTTCAGGGTCAGTCGCCTGGCGGCGATTAACTCCACTCTATTTTCGGATAGCTCGTGGACTGATATTCTGAGGTGGGCCAACACGGCGGTAGCGAGTCTCAACAACCGGTCTCAGTGATTCTGCGCGTCGACGACGGCGACACCTGCGAGGTTGACGATATCTTTCACCTGGTCACCACGCTGAAGGACGTGGACCGGTTTGTCCATGCCGACGAGCATCGGACCCGTCGCGTCTGCACCGCCGAGACGCTGGAGGAGTTTGTACCCGATGTTCCCGGCTTCGAGGTTCGGGAACACCAGCACGTTTGCCGGTTCGTCGAGTTCGGTAAAGTCGTATGTGCCGGTGAGTATCTCCTCGACGAGTGCGGTGTCTGCTTGCATCTCGCCGTCGACCGGGAAGTCGACTGTCGGGTCCTTTCGGAGACGTGATGCGGCCTCGCGGACTTTCTGTGTTCCCTCGTTGTCGACGCTCCCGAAGTCCGAGTACGACAGCAGTGCCGCCCGCGGTTCGACGTTGAACCGTCGGGCGAGTTCCGCTGTGTGACGGGTCACCTCTTCGAGCACGTCCTCGTTGGGGTCCTGGTTGACCGTTGCGTCGGCACAGAACACGACTCTGTTTTTGAACGTCAGCATGTAGACGCCTGCTGCGTAGTCGGCGTCGTCGGCGGTGCCGATGACCTGCAGGGGCGGTCGTAACGCCTCGGGGTAGTGGTGCATCAGCCCTGTGAGCATCGCATCCGCATCACCCATCTCGACCATCACGCTCCCGAGGTAATTCCCGTCCTCGACGAGTTCGCCTGCCTCGCGTCGAGTAATCCCATGGCGTTTTCTGAGTTCGTACAGTCGGTCGGCATAGGGGTCGAGGGTAGCCTCGTCAGGGTCGACGATTTCGGGGTCGAAACTCAACCCGAGTTGGTCCATCGTCTCCCAGATATTCTGGCGGTCGCCGATGAGCACCGGCTCGGCAATGTGTTGCTCGGCGAGTTGGTACGCCGCCCGGACCATCTTCTCGTCGTCTCCCTCCGCCAGGACGAGGCGTTTCGGGTCACTTTTGGCCTTGTTCAACACGACGCGCATCATCTCGCGGGATTTACCCAGTCGTGCTTCGAGACGCTCACGGTGGACGTCAGCGTCGAGGTCACGCCGCGCAGACCCACTCTCGATAGCTGCCTGCGCCACAGCAGGAGCGACCTCGAACAGCACTCGTGGGTCGAGCGGCTTCGGGATGATGTAGTCGGGTCCGAACTGCAACGGTTCGTCGCCGTAGGCTTTCACGACCGCGTCGGGGACGTCTTCGCGTGCGAGCGTGGCGAGCGCACGGGCGGCGGCCACTTTCATCTCCTCGTTTATCTCGCTCGCACGCACGTCGAGCGCACCACGGAAGATGAACGGGAAGCCGAGGACGTTGTTCACCTGGTTCGGGTAATCCGAGCGTCCCGTCGCGACGATGACGGTGTCCTCGCGTGCGGCTTTCGCCTCGTGGTAGCCAATCTCCGGGTCGGGATTCGCCATGGCGAAGATGATTGGATTCTCGGCCATCGACTGCACCATCTCCTCGTCGACGATGCCGCCGATGGAGAGGCCGACGAACACGTCGGCCCCTTCCATCGCGTCGGCGAGGTCACCTTCCGGAACGTCACGAGCGAACTCACGTTTGTATCTGTTGACGTCGTCGTCCGCCACGCGGGCAGTGGTGATGATGCCGCTCGAATCACACATCGTGATGCGGTCTTTGCTCGCTCCGAGAGAGACGTAAAACCGTGCGCTCGCCAGCGCGCTTGCCCCCGCACCCGAGAAGACGATGTCGAGGTCCGCGAGTTCCTTTCCGGCGATGTCCGCGGCGTTCAACAGCGCAGCACCGGAGATGATGGCCGTCCCGTGCTGGTCGTCGTGAAAGACGGGGATGTCCATCTCCTCGCGGAGTGTCTCCTCGATTTCGAAACACGCTGGTGCGGCGATATCCTCGAGATTGATGCCGCCGAACGTCGGTCCCATCGCACGGATGGTGTGAATCATCTCCTCGGTCGAGTCGTGGTCGAGTTCGATGTCGAACACGTCGATGTCGGCGAAGCGTTTGAACAGCACACCCTTGCCCTCCATGACGGGTTTGCACGCCTGCGGTCCGATGTCGCCCAGTCCGAGCGTCGCGCTCCCGTCAGAGATGACACCGACCATGTTGCCTTTGGCGGTGTAGGTGTACGCATCGGCTGGGTTCTCTTCGATTGCGAGACACGGGGCCGCCACGCCTGGCGAGTACGCCAGGCTCAGGTCCCGCTGGGTGTTCGTTGGCTTCGTCGTCGAAATCTCGATTTTTCCGGGTGGCTCCTCGCGGTGATAATCCAGTGCGTCCTCGTCCAGTCCCATGGATGGACACCACTCAGTCTGACACAAAAAGCCCATCGAAGTGTTAGTCGACAGCTGTCGAAATCCTCTCGACTACTCCGAGCGATTCTCAGCTGCTGGTAAGAATGAAGGCCTTCAAATACCTCCACACTAAGAGGCAACGTATGCGCGTTCCGCTTCGCCACTACCTCGCAATCACGACCGTGAGCACGTTCTTTCTGATACTGCTGGGCGTGTACACCGGCAAGATCGGTGCAGGTCTCGCCTGTGATGCGCGCTGGCCGCTGTGTGATGGCTGGATGGGGCTGTTCCCTGCCAACTGGCCCAGTTTCGTCGAGTGGTTCCACCGTCTTGTCGCCATGATCGTCGGCTTCATGATTATCGCGGCGGCGATACTCGCCTGGCGCGGGGACTACAGCAAGTACGTTAAATACGCCACCGTCATCGCGGCAGTACTCTTGCCGCTACAGATCATCTTCGGGGCGAACACGGTCCTCACCTTCGGCGTCTTCGCGTCGATGATTCACCAGCTCGCCGCACAGCTCATCTTCGCCGCACTGGTTATCGCCACGACCCTCGCCTATCTTGAAGCCGGGTCCGGCGGTGATGGTGGGTCCCCACCAGAGCGTGCCGCTCAGAGTGCTGATGACTGATATTGATTATCGGACCTGTGAGAAACCCTCTCTCGCCGAAATCTATCTGATTATTTAAAAGAAATCCGACAACCCCGCCTGGTCGTCACCGCTTTCTTGCTGCCTTTTAGTGTGCTCCTCCCGAGATTCCTCACCCTCGTCGTCTGTCGTCTTGTCGTCTGCCGTCTCGTTGTCCCCGCCGTCACCTGTGCTGGTGCTGGTTTCCCCCGCAGTCTCTCCCTTCGACTCCTCACTCTCGGGTTCGTCACCTGACCGTCCGTCGTCGGGTACGAACGCACCGCCAGTTCCTTCGGCGGCCTGAGCCTCGCACAGTTTCTGTGCCTCCTCGACGATGGACTGGACTTTCTTCGTACTCTCGCCGCTTCCGGTGACGAATGCGACGTGCTGCGTGTCGAGTTCGTACCTGGCCGCCATCGCGACCGTCAACTCGCGGTTCTTGCAGTGGTGGGTCATCACTGCGAGGTGGGGCATGAGTTCGCGGCGTGCGGTGCCCATGCTGACGCCGTTGGTCTCGGCAATCTTCCGTGCGATGTAATCGCGCTTCTCGCGCGTGCCTCGTGACCGACCGAGTTTCGACCAGTAACTCGGCGGGCCGTACCGGGTCCACCCGCCTTTTGGTTCGCGGCGAGCAGCAGCAACGCCAGCGGTCATGTTGTCTCCGGCGTAGCGCCAGAACGAGTAGTTCTGTGTCGCTCGGACCCGTCCGAGCCATCGGTCTGCTTTCGAGAGAAACCCGTAGGCGACTGCGAGTTCCTCGCCGTGATACTCTTTCGGGACGTTGTCCTCTATCCAGTTGATGAGGTCGTCGGGCGTCTCATCGACGTCGTAACTCCCCTCCAGCGCTTCCCGCGGGCCTGCCTCTTTGAGCACCGTATCGAGGTACTCGAAAATGCCGGTCGTGGTGTCGCGCTCGCCGGTCACGACGTCCTCGGCGACGAGTCGCTCGCGCCCTTCTGCCAGTGCCTGGAGGTCGTTGACGGCACCGCGGAGGTCGCCGCTGTTCATCGCTGCAATCTGTTCGAGCGCCTCCGACTCGAACTCCACCCCTTCCTTTCGACAGACGTCTCGGAGCACCGGGAGAATCGAGCGCTTCGAGACGCTCCGGAACTCGATGTCCTCGCAGGCGTTTCGCAGCGTGTTCGACATATCGTAGAACTCGTTGGCGATGAGCACCATGGGCTGGTTCGCCTCCTTGACGAGGCTCGTCACTGCGCGACTCCCACCACGGTCGGCGTTGCCGTGGATGTTGTCGGCTTCGTCCATGATGACCAGCCGTCGCCCCCCGCTGCCCCCGGTGAGCGTCCCGCTCTTTGCGGCCTCGCCTGCGACCCGCTCGATGACGTCTTTCGTGCGCGAGTCGGAGGCGTTCAACTCGATGGTTGGCCACCCGACATCTGCCGCCAACGCGTGTGCGGCTGAGGTCTTGCCGATCCCCGGTGGTCCGTACAGGATGGCCGCCGTGCGGTGCTCATCCCACGTGTCTGCCCACTTCCGCAGGTTCTTTCTCGCCTTGTCGTTCCCGCGGAGCTCCGAGAGCGACGACGGGCGGTATTTCTCCGTCCAATCGGTCATTGATGATGATAGGAGTGAACCGTGTTTATTGATTCCGGAGTGCTACTGTCCGGCTTCGTTGAGAGCTGCCTGTCGTGCTTCTTCACGAAGCGTATCGGTCGGTGTGTCGATGTTTGCAAACTCGTCTTTGAGCGCGGCGAGCGGATCATCATCCACGGGAACTAGCTTGATTCCGTCGTGAAGTTGAACGATATGATAGCGTTCTCCGTATCGTTCACGAATCTCTTTTGGCAGCATCAGGCGGCCGCGGTCGTCTTACCGATACGTCGGGCATAGGTTGATGTACGGTGGGCAACGGAAAATATTATCCAGAACAGTCAAATCCTCAACAAAGTCTGGTACTGACTAGACATACATTCAATACTGTGCAGGAGAAACGACGGTTAGAATGTTTTACGAACGTATAGAATCCAGATGTGTACCACTTACGATAGGTGTGGAAGCATGAGAACACAGCTCACAGCGGCGGCACTCGTTGCGGTGATGATTCTCTCCGTGGTTTCGGTTGGAACCGCTGGCTTCGGGGTGGTTGGAGCGGCAAGCGAGGAGGTTCAGACTGTTCCACACACCGGTGGTTCGGAGTTACAACCCGAGAGCACCAGCGGGATGGTCGGACCGGGGCTGGAAGATGAATCGGGCGAGACGAGCGCGCTGGTGTTTCTCGAATCGGCGGACGTGGGTCC
>PUMG01000188.1 GCA_003551265.1 Halovenus sp. | reverse complement strand
GGGACTCACAAAAGCCATCCGCGTCGGTGAACGTGCACGAACCGAGACCAAGATAAACGAAGGTGTGGTGTCACTGGCCAGTGCAGCCGTGAAACTCGCCGAGGAGAAACACGGACTCGATGAGGCGAGCGCCGCCGTCGTCGGGACCGGTGAGATGGGTACACTGGCGACGAAACGACTCGCGGGCCAGGTCGACGAACTGGTGCTCGCCAACCGGACGGTCGACCGTGCGAGACAGCTCGCAACGCGACTCGACACCACAGAAACAACTGTCGAAACGACCGGTCTCGACGGACTGGGAGAGACCTTACAGACCCGTGATATTGTGATTTCGGCGACCGGAAGCACCGAACCGATACTGGATATCGAAGCGTGCAAGCGACTGGGTGAGACACTCATTATCGACATCACGCGTCCACGTGATATTCCCAGAGCGGCCGACAGCCTCGCTCACCTGACGGTGTACGACCTCGACAAACTCGAGGCGGTCACAGAGAAAACTCGACAGATGCGTCGAGAGGCAGCCTTGCAGGTCGAAGATATCGTGACCGAAGAGTTCGAACGTCTGCTGGGACAGTACAAGCGAACGCGCGCTGACACAGTCATCTCTGCAATGTACGAGAGTGCCGAGCGAATCAAAGCAGACGAACTCGAAACCGCATTTCAGCAAGAGAACTTCGACGAGAGCGAGCGTGAAACCATCGAGGCGATGGTGAACTCCGTCGTCTCACAACTGCTCGCACCACCCACAAACAGTCTCCGTGATGCTGCCGAGGCAGACGACTGGTCCACAATCCACACCGCGTTACAGCTTTTCGACCCACACCTCGAAGACGAACAGGCAAGAGAGGTTCTCTCGCAACTCGAGTTCGACGACATTCCGGATGATGTCCGCGGCCGACTGCCCGCGAGTGGCTTCGACGAGAGCGACGATTAGTCTACGATAATCCCTATACTTAAGACGCTCCCAGCATACTCTCGGATAAGGGACTATGTCACTTGCGCAGGAGACAGAGATGACGCGTTCGGAAGTTGATGAGTTCGTGAGTAACCGTGAAACAGGAGTACTCACACTGGCTCAGAACGACGAACCATACGCAATTCCCATCTCCTATGGATACAACGATTCGAGCGGGACGTTCTACATGCGACTCGTGTCGACACCGGAAAGCGAAAAGCGAGCGTATCTGGGTTCCTCTCCGGATGTGCGGGTCGTCATCTACGACGGCAACGACGAGAAAACCGAGTACCGAAGCGTCGTCGCGAAAGGAGCACTCGAAGAACTCGATCCTGCTGACCTCTCGGCCGACGACATCGTACAGTATGGACAGGCAGAGCGACCGCTGTTCGAGATATGGGGCGCAGACCGCGACGAACTCGACATCAGGCTCTACTCGTTCGAACCTGATGTGATAGAAGGACGGCGTATAGAACTCGACCGCGAACCACGTTGATTACTCCTCGAAGTCCGACTCCTCGACTGTCGCCGTACAGACTGGACATCCGTTCTCGAGAATTGCCGTTCTCATCTCGACGTTCACGGCAATCTCTTGCTGGCACGTCGAACATCGGAACACGTACTCTTTGGCGGAATTCTCTGGGTCGCCGTCTCGAACAGTATTAGACATCGCTCTCGTCGGTACAGTTTTCTCGTCTTATCGAGTAAACCAACCACCCCGTATATAGAGGTGGGTTAAAATCCCCGTTCACAGGAGTAACGAAATAACCGCCAGCGCGATGAAGAGGATGACGAACCACTTCGCGATTGTCAGACTGACTCCAGCCACCCCGCTCGCGCCGAGGACAGCAGCGACGATAGCGAGGATGAAAAACAGTATCGCTATCTCGAGAAAGCCACCGGTGAACTGCAGGGGAACGAGGTGCAACACGTCGAGTGTCCACGGCGATTGACCCGCCATCGTGAGTCCTGGTGTAACCATGGGTGAACGAAGTACTGTGTGGGCATTGTTACAAGCAACATATTATCGTTCGGACTATGCCGTTATCTGGAGGCGTTTCGTGATGAAGTGGAAGCACCTGCTTGGCAATTCGTGGTGGTGCCGTCGCACAGGTAACGGTGTATTATATTCAATACGATTACCTTACCTGTCGAGACCAGATTCAGGCGGGGTATTTGCTGCGAGCGAAAATAATTTCACACTGTCACTCAACAGATGGTGTATGGACGAACCGCCAGCCCTCGACTCGCATTCACTCACCGAAAAGCTCGTACTGCTGGCGATCGCCGACGCTGTGCTGTGTGAGGAGACGCCGGTCGCCTCTGTCGACATCAGACCACGGTGTGAGAAACTGCTCGAACACGTTGATGCCGCCGTGGTCAGCCCACCCGGAGAGTCGGACATCATGCGCGCACTCAGCGTTCTCGGAGCCGAACCATACGTCGACGAAGTGCGCTCGGGCACCTCCCCGACGGGCAAAGGCCGGCCACAGTACGGGCTGGACACAGACCCCGACACGGTCCTGGCCGCATTCGAAGAAGACGACCAACTCGGAGTTGCTGTCGAGTTCGTTGGCGAACACTGAACCGCAAGGGTTTTCGAGCGGGAACACGGCGTTTTCACCGATGAACACCTACAGCGCAACGGTCACAGTGCGACTGAAATCGGGGGTACTCGACCCGGAGGCCGAGACGACAAAGCGGGCACTCGAACGGCTCGGCTTCGAACTCGACGCGCTCCGATCGGTCGACCAGTTCGAACTCGAACTTCCTGCCGAAAGTGAGTCTGCTGCAGCCGAGACAGTCACCGAGATGGCCGAACGACTGCTCGCCAACCCGACGCTGCACGACTACGACGTCACGGTCGAACGACGATGACGGTCGCTGTCATCCAGTTCGGCGGGAGCAACTGTGACCGCGACACAGTCCGTGCACTCGACGCACTCGGTATCGATGCGGAACTCGTCTGGCACGAAGACGGCCTGCCCGAGGCAACCGAAGGTATCGTCCTTCCCGGTGGGTTCTCGTACGGCGACTACCTCCGCGCTGGGGCGATGGCTGCCCGCTCACCCATCATGGAGGAGGTGCGCGAGGCTGTCGCTGCTGGGACACCACTCCTGGGAATCTGCAACGGCGCACAGGTCGGCTGTGAGGCGTCGCTGACGCCCGGTGTGTTCACTATCAACCGGAGCGCTCGCTTTCAGTGTGAGCACGTCTTTCTCCGGGTCGAGAACGCAGACACGCCGTGGACGGAACAGTACGAAGAAGGGGAAGTCGTCGAGTTTCCGATTGCCCACGGCGAGGGTCGATTCGAAATCGAAGACGACCGTCTCGACCGCCTCGAAGCCGAAGACAGGGTACTCTTCCGGTACTGTGACGAGGATGGGAACGTGACAGACGAGGCGAACCCGAACGGGTCGAAACACAACATCGCGGGGATAGCCGGTGAGGACGACCACGTCGCCGTCATGATGCCACATCCCGAACGGGTTTCGCTTTCGGACATCGGAACGACCGACGGACAGGGCGTGCTGCAGGCGTTTCGGTGACCACGACACTCGCTGCACAGAGAAGAGATACGCTCTCACTCACGTAGATTATTTTTGATAGGTTTCGAGAGCGCGGTAGTAACATCTTTCATTGAGCGCTCCTGAGGCACGAACGTATGAGTTCGACCTACGACCGAGGGACGGTAGAGAGCTTCGGGCGCTGGCAGGAGTTCTCTGCGGGTATGTGGGCGTGGATACTCCACAAGTTCACGGGCTGGATACTTATCGGGTATCTGTTCACGCACATCGCGGTGTTGAGTACCGCGACACAGTCGCCAGAGATGTACACGGACACGCTCCAGGGACTCGAAGCGTTGCTGGTGGTTCGATTCCTCGAAATCGGGCTGCTGGCGGTCGCCGTCTTTCACATCCTGAACGGAATCCGACTGCTGATGGTCGACCTCGGCGTCGGACTCGAGAGTCAGCACAAGAGTTTCTACGCATCGCTGATACTGACCGCCATCATCGCGCTCGCAAGTATTCCGACGTTCCTCGGGGGGATGTTCTGATGGCTGAACACTACTCCTCGTTCCAGCGTGGGTCGATGCGGTGGCTGCTTCAGCGGGTCACGGCAGTGTTCCTCATCGGCGCGCTGGCGTTTCACTTCGTGCTGTTGCACTTCGTCAACCACGCCGCGGACATCACCTTCGCAGGGACGCAGGCGCGCATGAGCGAGATTGGCTACTTCACGCTGATGATCGTCTTCCTCGTGACAGCCGCATTCCACGGGCTGAACGGGGTCTACAACGCGCTTATCAACATGGGACTCGAAGGGACAAAACGAAAAGTCGTGGCCGCAGTCCTGGTCGTTGCGGGCGTGTTGCTCGTTGCGCAGGGAACGTACGTCGCAGTCGTGATGAGCGGATTCCTCTGAGTTGGAGGGTACTATGAGCACACAGGTCAAAGAGCAAACCGAAGTTGACGAAGAAGAACAGGTATCACCCGGCGAACGTCGACGGGAGAAAAAAAGACAGCTTCAGCGCGAGCGCGAACAGGAGATTCTCGACGCGGTCGACGAAGCCGAGCAGACAGTCGAACTCAAGATATTCCGGTTCGACCCCGAGGTGGCGGACAAACAGGAGCCGCGCTTCGATTCTTTCACTGTCCCGTTTCACAGAGGGATGACCGTACTTGACGCGCTCATCTTCGCGCGTGATAAGTACGACTCATCGCTGACGTTCCGACACTCGTGTCGACAGGCTGTCTGTGGGTCCGATGCCTTGTTCATCAACGGCCGACAGCGCCTGGCCTGCAAGACGCAGATGGGCGAACTCGACTGGCCGGTACGAGTCGAACCGCTGCCCCATCAGGACGTCGTGAAAGACCTCGTCGTCGACATGGAGCATTTCTACGACCAGATGCACGCCGTCGAGCCGTACTTCGACCCCGACGAGCTTCCCGACGGAGAACTCGAAGCCCAGACCCAGAGCCCGGAGAACCGGGAGAAGATCAAGCTCTCGACCCGGTGCATCTGGTGTGGGGCGTGCATGTCGTCGTGTAATATCGCCGCGGGCGATAACAAGTATCTCGGACCGGCCGCGATAAACAAGGCCTACCGGTTCGCGATGGACGAGCGCGAGGGGAGCGACAAGAAAGCAGACCGGCTTCGCATCATCGAGCAAGAACACGGCGTCTGGCGGTGTCAGACGCAGTTCTCCTGTACTGAGGTGTGTCCGAAGGACATCCCACTCACCGAGCACATACAGGAGCTGAAACGAGAAGCAGTCAAGAGCAACCTCAAATTTTGGTAACCATGCACGAACATGACGTTCTCGTAGTCGGCGCGGGCGGTGCAGGACTCCGGGCCGCTATCGAGGCACAGGAAGAGGGAGCGGACGTGGCACTGGTCACGAAACTCCACCCGGTACGCAGTCACACCGGGGCAGCAGAGGGCGGCATCAACGCCGCGCTCCACCACAAAGACTCGTGGGACAAACACGCCTACGACACGATGAAAGGCTCCGATTACCTCGGAGATGCGCCAGCGATCGACGCGTTCGCACAGGAGGCGCGCCACGAGGTCATCCAGCTCGAACACTGGGGGATGCCGTTCTCGCGTGAAGAGGACGGCACCGTCTCACAGCGTCCGTTCGGCGGACTCTCGTATCCGCGGACGACCTACGCCGGCGCGGAGACGGGCCACCACCTGCTGCACACGATGTACGAGCAGGTCGTCAAACGCGGTATCGAGGTGTACGACGAGTGGTTCGTGACCCGACTGGCCGTCACCGACGAGGACGACCCCAGCGAACGGACGTGTCACGGCATCGTCGCCATCGAAATCGCAACGGGCGAGGTTCACGGCTTCTACGCGAGAGACGGCGTCATCCTCGCGACCGGTGGGCTGGGTGAGGTGTTCGACCACACGACAAACGCCATCGCCTGTACAGGTGATGGTCCGGCGATGGCCTTCCGGGCGGGTGCGCCGATGGAGGACATGGAGTTCGTCCAGTTCCACCCGACGACGCTCCCCTCGACTGGTGTGCTCATCTCCGAAGGCGTTCGGGGCGAAGGTGGCATCCTATACAACGCGGACGAAGAGCGGTTCATGTTCGAGCGAGGGTATGCGAACAACGAAGGAGAGCTGGCCTCCCGCGACGTCGTCTCGCGCGCGGAGCTAACCGAGGTAAACGAAGGCCGAGGAATCGAAGACGAGTACGTCCACCTGGACATGCGCCACCTCGGTGCGGACCGTATTATCGACAGACTCGAGAACATTCTTCACCTCGCTGAGGACTTCGAGGGGGTTGACGGGCTGGATGACCCGATGCCGGTCAAGCCAGGACAGCACTACCAGATGGGCGGTGTCGAGGTCGACGAGTACGGTCACAGCTGTATCGACGGGCTGTACGCGGTCGGTGAAGCTGCCTGTTACAGCCTCCACGGTGCGAACCGGCTGGGCGGGAACGCACTGCCCGAACTGATGGTGTTCGGTGCTCGCGCCGGGAGACACGCCGCCGGCGGCGTCGAGGAAGAGTCAGAGATTGCGACTGGTCCGGGTGCGAAATCCGAAGACGGCGTCGTCGATTCACCAGTGGACCTCGGGGCAGTCTCGGACCCAGACCCGGTTGCAACTGACGGCGGGACACTCGCCACACCCGAGCAGGCACTGGAAGCGGCCGTCGAAGCCGAGCGGACGCGCATCGAAACGTTGCTCGAACGCGACGGTATCAACCACGCCGACGTCCGGGACAGAGTTCAGCAGACGATGACGCAGAACGTGAACGTCTTCCGCGAGGAGGCGAATCTGAAGCAGGCACTCAGAGACATCCGTGAGGCCCGTACGCTCTATCAGGAAGTCGCCGTCAGAGACCCATCCCGAACGTACAACACCGACATCATCCATACCATCGAGACGCGCAACGTCATCGACTGCGCCGAGGCCATCACAGTCGGGGCACTCGCCCGTGAGGAGTTCCGGGGTGCGCACTGGCGCAAACAGTATCAGTACCGCGACGACGAGAACTGGCTCAAGCACACCCTGTACGCCTGGAACGGTGGCGAGCCAGAGCTGTACTACAAACCAGTTATTCTCGAGGGTGAAGAACAGACCTACGAGCCGAAACAGCGCTCGTACTAGTGGACAGTTACGGATTCGAGATAGATCGGTGACGTCGGTCGGTCGTGCATATCCGTGCTCGCCGAGCCGATCTTCTCAACGACGTCCATCCCGTCGGTGACCTCCCCGAAGACGGCGTGTTTGTCGTCCAGATGTGGCTGTGGGGCGAGTGTGATGAAAAACTGCGACCCGTTGGTGTTCGGACCGCGGTTGGCCATCGAAAGCGTCCCCGCACTGTCGTGACGGAGGTCCGGGTGGAACTCGTCGTCGAACGTGTAGCCGGGTCCGCCACGGCCGGTTCCCGTCGGGTCTCCGGTCTGTATCATGAAGCCGTCGATAATTCGATGGATTTCGATGTCGTCGTACAGCGGCGTCTCCATCGTCTGACCACTCTCGGGGTGTTCCCACGTTTTTTCTCCGGTTGCCAGTCCGACGAAGTTCTCGACGGTGCGTGGCGCGCGTTCGTCGAACAGTTCCACTTCGATGTCGCCTTCTGACGTGTGGAGCGTCGCAGTAAGCGTGCTCATATCATCCGTACGACCAGCCAGACAAAAAGACCTGCCGGTCCGCTGTTGGTGCTGTGTCGGAGAGTCGTATCCGACCCTATCAAACGCTTTCCCAGCGGACAGACTCGTACTTGGCGTTCAACCGATGACGTACTCGCCGAATTTCCTCGCGGTTCCCCTCGTCAAACTCGTGTTCGAGCTCGCGTAACCTGTTACAGCTCGAAAGCCCACGCTCGTAGTGTTGTTTCGCCTGGTCGTACGCTCCTCTTTCTGCAGACTCGTCTCCCGCTGATTCGAGCGCATCGATACGCCATCGGTGTGCGTCCACGAGGTTTCGCACGACCCGTACCAGCATGGCACGAACCTGGTCGTGCTTCCCTCTGAAATCGAGGGGTGTCCCCCATCCGGCTTCCAGTGCCCCGCGGTAGTACTCGAAGGCAGCCTCCCAGCTTTCGACGGCTTCCTCCGGGTCGGTTGTCATCCGGGCGCGTTCGTGAGCCTGTCTGGCCATTCCGACTGGGCGAACTTTGAGATGTGCCAGGTGCTTCTCAATGCGTTCGATTTCGGGTCTCGCTGTCGGTGGCTCTTCGACCCCAGCACGACGAACGAGGACAAGCGCGTTCTCAAGATGGTCGCGTGCCTTCCAGTAACTTCCATACGCCCGGTCGTACTCACCCTTCTCGGTCTGCTGGTCACCTTCGGTCACAAGCTGTGTCGCACGCTGGTGTCTGGCCCTTATCTCCGCACGGTAGCGCTCCGTATCGGTCGCTTCGATGCGATTTTCCAGCCCAACAGTCTCTATTTCGGTCTCGCTCAGGACATCGCGTGCCTGCTCGACTTTCCGTTCTGCTTTATCCCGGGCCTCGAAAGCATCTCCCAGTTCTCCTGCTGTGATGTGACGCTCCAGCTCGTTAATTGCCGCCTGTGCGTTGGTCAGTATCGACCCGACCCGTTCCCAGACGTCCTGGGCTTCGTTCGTGTACTCGACTGCCTCGGAGAGTGCACGCCGCTGATTGACCGGCAGTCGATACGTGCCAACTCCCCAGACCGTTATGGAGAGTGCAGGGTTCAACATGCTCCCTGCTTTCTCAGCGGATTTGATATCGGTGTACGCCAGTTCGTGCCACAGTTCACTCTCGCTCCCGAGCAAGACTCGCCTGTCCGTTGTTGCCGCATACACCGTCTCCGCTGATTCGCCTTCAGTTGCCGTTGCTCCGCTGTTGCGTTCGACAGTGAGCGTCCCGGAGCCTGACAGACACGATACGAGCACCTCGTCGGACTGCAGATTATCCTCGACAGTCGAAGGTACCTCGCCCGAATCCGACCCTCCCCGCCGAAAGAAGTACATCATTCTCCTGTCTCACCCCCTCGTTATTATTCATATAACGTGAGACTATATAAATCAAATTGTTGGTACGTTATCGTATACCACTCACTAGACGAGGGGGTCTCGCTCCCAGAATGCGCTCGATTTCTCGAGTGTGGGAATCCAGGTGTCGGCGTCCCGGGCGAGGAGTGCAACCCTGGAGGCGGGCACCTCTTTCAGTTCGTCGTGTGGGAGATATGCCTGCATCTCCTCGGCGAAGCGAACGACTTCCTCGTGGTCCGGCATCGAGTCTCGGTCGAGTCGTCCCCGGGAGTGTCCGACGTGCATGTACGCCTTGAGTTCGACGAAATCCGCTCGCGCCCTCGTACACATCGCTGCATACCACTCCGGGTGGTGCATGTTGTGTCCATCGACGAGCGTCGTCCGGATGACCGTTCGAGTCCGGTCTTTCTCTGCGAGGACGTCCAGCGTCTCGACGAGTCGCTCCCAGGCATCGTCCTCGACCGCTTTGACCGTCTCGTCGAACGTCTTTCGGTCCGGAGCGTCTACCGAGACGTACAGTTGTGTCGGGTCACACTCGGCGAGCATCTCTGGTCTCGTGCCGTTGGAGACGAGAAACGTCGTGATGTCACGGTCGTGGAACGCCTCGAGAAGTTCGGGCAGGTAGGGGTACAGCGTCGGCTCACCGTCCAGCGAGATTGCGACGTGACGCGGCACCATCGCCTCGTCGAAGCGCTCGCGAGGCACCTGGTCGTTGCCGCCGAAACCCGAGAGTAACTCCGTCTGGAGTGCAATAGACGCCTCGGCAACCGCATCCGGGTCGTCCCACTCGACGTCACCGAGTTCGTAGGCGTGGCCCGCGTGGTCGCGCCAACAAAAGACACATCGCTCGTTGCACTTGACCACTGGCGTCATCTGGATACACCGATGGGATTCGATTCCGTAGAAGATGTTCTTGTAACACTTCCCCTGCCCACGAAGGGCGTTTTTCGTCCATCCACAGGTCTGGACAGCGGTGTGGTTCTCGCTGTGATAGTTGGGGTCGTCGACCTGTCTGGGACCACCCTCGGAGTCGCTCATTGGAGGGTGTATGCGAGTCAGCCCAATAATAGCACCGTTCGTGTTCGGTCTCTTCGACTCAGTCTTTCTCGATGCTCGCTTCGGTGCTCGATTCCACACTCTCGGTGCTCGATTCCACACTCACGGTGCTCGATTCCACACTCTCGATGCTCGCTGCGAGACTCTCGATGCCAGCTGTTATCTCACTCTTTTTGACGTACGTGAACGACAGGCGGAGTTCGTTCGTTCCCCCGTCACCGGCGTAGAACATCGACCCCGGAAGAAACGTCACGCCGTGTTTCATCGCTGGCTCCAGCAGTTCGCCGGTGTGGACGTCCTCGGGAAGCGAGAGCCAGATGAAAAACCCACCGTTCGGCACTCTCCACGTCACTCCAGCAGGCATGTTCGCGTCGAGCTCGTCGAGCATGTGCGCACACCTCTCCGCGTAGGTCGCTCGGAGCTCCGGGACCAGTGAGTCGAAGCGACCGACCTCACAGTGGTGGCCAACGACGCTCCGCGTGAACGTGTTCGACCCACCCGCGGCGACGCTTCTCGCAGCTTTTGTGACCCGTTCTGGCGCAGTCAGCCATCCGAGCCTCACACCGGGTGCAACTGTCTTCGAGAACGTTCCAACCCGGACGACCCGACCCCTCTCATCCAGGGCTGCAAGCGCCGGTGGTGGCGTCTCCTCGAACCAGAGGTCGCTGTACGCGCCGTCTTCGAGAACGGCGAAGTCGTACGTCTCGGCCAACTCGAGCACGCGCTCTCTGCGTTCGCGTGACAGCGTCGTCCCTGTCGGATTGTGAAAATCCGGAATCGTGTAGAGGAGTTTGGAAGTGGGTGTCCCGCGAGCGCGTCGTGTTTCGAGAATCGACTCCAGTTCGGCCACGTCCAGACCGTCGTCATCGACAGGGACCCCGACGGTGTCGACTCCAAAGTTCCAGAACACACCGAGCGCGCCCATGAACGTCGGCTCCTCAACCAGCACCGTATCGCCGGGTTCGAGAAACACTCGGCAGACAGTGTCGATTGCGTGTGTCGCTCCGTTGGTCACCAGCAGGTCGTGTGTGTCGAAGTCGATACCTCGGTCGGTCTCCTGTTCGGTGAGGAACGATTCGAGCGCGCTGGTGTACTC
>PUMG01000289.1 GCA_003551265.1 Halovenus sp. | reverse complement strand
GGCGGTGAGTACACACGGGTCGAACTCGACTCCCTCGCAGACGTCGTAGACGTGGCAATCGACAGCAACCGGCGTGTCATCGAGTCCACCGGCGACAGACGCCTGTTTGTGACGCTCGTCGACGGCACTCGCTACGAGTTCGAACCACCCGAGCAACCTGCTTCGAAACGAGCAGCTGACCCACTCGATGACGGTGACACCCCGACTGGACCCATCGAAGATGGCGACAGTCCAGATACTGAAGCGGGTGATATTGCAGATGGAGAGGGGAGCGAGGAACAAGCAGATGAGTCCTTCTCCGGCGTTCGTTCGATTTTTGGGTCTGACTCGAACTCTAACCCGGACTCAGACTCGGACATAGACTCGGACTCTGCAGTTGAAGACGAGCAGGACAGCGAAGAACCGGCTCGCGAGAACTAACAACCACACGTATCATGCTCGGAGATATCGCAAAGACTGTCGGAGGAATACTGCTGGTCGTGCTGGTCATCTCGCTGATTCTCGGCCAGGCGTTCGGCCAGCCGGTGTTGCTGTCGTACGTCGAGACCGACAGCATGGAGCCGACTATCGACACCGGCGATGGCTTCCTCGTCACTCCTGCCCAGCTCTCCTCGGAGCCACAGGTCGGTGACGTCATCATCTTCGATGCGGAGACAATCGAGGGCGGCGGACTGACGACACATCGAGTCGTCGACGAAACGGAGGAGGGGTTCATCACCAGAGGTGACGCTAACCCGTTCACTGACCAGGACGGTGGTGAGCCACCGGTCACCGAAGACCAGATCGTCGGCAACGCGATACAGATCGGTGACAACCCAATTGTCGTTCCCTACCTCGGAACCATCATCGAGACCATCCAGGGTACGATTCTCACTGTGGTGACGACGATTACCGGCGCGTTCGGACTGCAACAGACCGCGACCGAGGAGACTGTCGGTATCGGTCTGTTCGGGCTCGGTCTCGTGCTGTTGCTCCTTAGCTTCGGTTTCAACCTCCGGGGACGCCCACGGACGAGAGAGCGGAGACGAGTGACCGCGAGTACGGACGTGCTCGATACGCGGCTGCTGGTAATCATTCTGCTCGCTATCGTGTTGATTCCTGCAAACGCCGCGATGGTCGTCGGTTCGGATACCAGCGAACTCGTCATCGAGGGTGAAGAGGTCGAAGAAGCCGAGGGCGTCGAACCTGGTGATCCCATCGAGGCGGAGATCGACATCCGAAACAACGGACTCATTGCCGTTCTCACGATCTTCGAGCCAGTCGAGGGGAACGTGACGATGGACCCACAGCATCTCTCAGTGCAGTCAGGCGGGTCGGGGACAGCAACAGCCACGGTGCCAGCGCCCGAACACGACGAGGAGACGGTGGTCGTCATCGACGAACGCCGATATCTGCTCATCGTTCCCGAAGAATTGCTTATTGCGGCCGACGAGCGCAACCCACTCCTCGCCTTCGCGGTTCTCAATTTCTTTATTGGTGGGGCCATCGTTGGCCTGGTCGGTGGGTTCTTCGGCTTCGGGACACAGCGACTCCGTGATGAGTCCCGTGACGTGCCGCTCGTGACCAGGATTCGACAGCGACTGTTTTGATTGCTGGAGAGTGTGGATCTAGTAGTCATCCGAAGTTCGTTCATGGTCTTGGGGTCCTCAGAGTCTTTGGAGATTTCATCAGTGTGACAAACAGCCAGAAAGCCCCGACCGGCTACACTCCCGGGACTTGCTCACGGCTCCGCCGTTCGCGTTCGAGTGCTCCCGCTGGTCGCCCTCGTACTCGCTGCGCTCCTCATCCTTCGGATTGCGTGTGTCTGCGGGCGATTCGAATCGCCCGCAGGCCTGCGAGACCGGAGGTCTCGGTCTGCTTGCTTCGTCCGGGTTCGTGTAGCCGGTCGCCCCTTTCGACCCCACCCACGTAGCTTGCTCGGGCAGCCGACACGGGTGGGGTCGAAAGGGGCGAGGCGCTCAGCGAAGGCGGACCCCTCAAGTACCACAGCGACCGCAGGGAGCGAGGAACGCAGCGTGGGTCCCCCGAGTCGAAAGCCCCGGGGCTTTCCTGCTGTCATCACCACGATTGCATACGCAAGCAGTACGCCATCCTCCTCACGCCACGTGTCCTCTCTTCACTTTCACTCGCATCACCTCAACAGGCAAGCATTAAGCCCCATGCGTGAGAACAAATCACACGACAATGAGCAAGTCACCGGAGGCAGGTGTCAGTGTTATCGAGGAGCTAACTGAGGCGGGAGTCGTCACTGCCGATTCCGAACAGGACGATATCGAGCTCACCGATTCGTTTCACGACGACTGGCAGCGGCGAATCGAACAACTCGAGAAGAAAGGCCCGATTCACTATCTGGCACTGATGCTCGGTGTCGAGCCACGAGCGTTGACGCTACGAGACCACGGCGGCCAGTTCACGGTGTCACACGGCAGCGACACCATCGGAGAGTGGCCCTCGGAGGCAGCGATTCTCGCCGACGTCGCAGTTGCAACTCTGCTTCTCGAATGGTGGCCAGCGTGGGCCGACCTCGACGGCCCATTGCGTGACGAACTTCTCGCACGCTTTCGCGTGTTTCTGGAAACGTGTCCTGACTGTGAGGGGGAGATTGAGCCTCGAGAACCGGACGATACAGACCGGTTAGTACCACAGCTCGTCTGTTCTCAGTGCGACGCAGTGCTTCTGTGAAACTCAGTTACCGGTAAGCTCACCGGACGGGGCGACTTCGCCACCGTCACGCCACGCATCGATAACGTCCAACAGGAGTACTCCCGAGATTTTGTCATTCCGCCAATCGTCAATGGCATTTAGCAGGTCGACTCCACGGACAATTCGATCATCTGGCTCAGTGTAGCGGTGAATCTCGTCCATGACGAGTACGGTTTCGTTGGCGGAGTCGTCCTCAGTGTCGACGCGCAACTCGATGGGGTCCTCGTCGAGCCCCTCGGGCACGTCATCTTCCGTCGTCTGATAGACGAAGTCACCTTCGAAGAACTCCCCGCCTCCGAGTTCGACGTCGTCTTCCTGGTCGGTCAGTTCGTCGTCGACGCTGAAGAGGATATCCTGTGTGCCGCTGAACGAACCGGCGTTAGTCACGTTGTAGTTGGTGGTGACGTTGTTCCCTGCGAGGATTTCGTTCTCTGCTACCGGGTCGCTCTCCTCGATATCGAGGTCGATCTCGACCTGGAAGTCCGCCAGCTCTGGCTCCTTGACGGACACGGTGACCTGCGACGCGACGCTCTCGTTCACGCCGGACTCGACGATCACACCCACCTCGGCCCGCTCACCGAACTCGAGTTCGAGTCCGTCCTCTTCGAGTTTGTCCTCGTCACCCGTGATTGCCTTGCCGTTTCGCATATCGATGAACGTCACGCTGGCGTCGGGGTCGTCTTCGACCGCCCCTGTCGCCTCGAACCCGAAGTACGCGGACTCGTTGACGTCTGCGCCACTGCCACCGCTACTCGTGAGGTCGTCGATGCCGAAGCCGACCCTGATGAGGTCGTCGACCTGTGTCAGCGAGTTCGCGCTCAGCCCGTCGATATCGACGGCAATCTCGCCGTCGCCGGTCAACTCTGCGTACTCGTCACCCTCCGGCGACGAGGCTGGTTCGACGAACACCTGTGAGTCGTCGACCTCTTCGAGTCCGAACTCCGGCTCGTCGTCGCTGAGTGCGTCCGCCACCGGCCCGACGCCGACGGCAACTGTCCCGACGACTCCTCCAACCACGAGTAATCCCACGGCCACAGCCAGCACCACCCGTGACGGTGCGCTCATGTGTCATCACCTCCTTCGACGAAGATTGTCGGGTCTTCGTCCCAGTCGTCGGGGAACTCCGGCTCTTCCCGGGCGGCGACCAGCCGGAACACCAGCCCCGCGTCCTCGCCGGGGTCCAGCGGGAAATCCAGCAGGTTCACGTCGACGGTCACGCTCCCACCCGCAGCGAGTTCGAACCCGCCGGTGTACACTGTCTTCGCCAGCGCACCTGCCCCCGTCGCATCCGGGTTGTCCGGGTTCTCCGAGAACTCGTCGGGGTACTCTGGCGGGAGCGAGAAGTCGAAGACATCCTCGACGTCGTCGATACCACCGGCCTGAGCGAACGGGTCCGGCGGCGTCTCGACGTCGTCGGCTTCGGTGTCGACCAGGAACTCCGCAGATTCCTGTTTGTCGTCGCTCACACCCTCGTCGTCGGCGTCGAGCGCACGGGGGGCGAACACCCACAGGTCCTCGTCGAGTGCGGACTCGTTGGTGATGGTGAACGCCTCCTCGAACGTGGTGTTGCCCTGCACGTTGATGTCCTCGAAGTCGAAGACGAGTACCTCGATGCCGTCGTCGCCGACCTCCTCCAGGGAGACGGCGTCAGTCTCACCCGTGGGTTCGAGGCGAAGCTGTCCGGCGTCGTCACCGAGCACACCGATTTCGAAGTCGCGTATCAGCTCTCTGCTGCTCAGTGCGCCCGTGCCGAGGACGGCACCACCACCCACTGCAAGCGCACCCATTCCGACCAGTAGTTCGCGGCGTCCGAGTGTCATTGGTTCCACCTCCCGCTGTCTGTCTGTCGTTCACACACCGTCGTTCCCTGTCCCATAGAGAGAATTCGTCGTCTCCCGTCGCTGAGTTTCACCTCCCGCCGACAGCCCACGGCACACCCGCGGCTGTTCGCAGGTGCGGTCGTCGACTGCCGGAGTGGGGGGAATCGGTGTGTCATCGTGTGTCTGTGTGTCCTGTGTTCATCTATTCAATACGACCGTAGCACGTCACCCGGTGAGAGGTTCTCGAGCGCACCGACGTCGTCCCAGTCGTCCTCGTCGGGTTCGTCGCGCTGGGCGACGAGTCGGAAGATGCGTTCACCGAACTCGTCGAGGTCGTCGAGTGTGACGAGGACGGTCAGGCTGACCTGGATGCTCTCCTGGTGAGCCAGTTCGATTGCGCCCGTGTTGAGCACCTTTCGACCCCGTGGACCAGCATCCTCGCCCTTGCCGTCCCCGAACGCGCCGTTCGGGTACTCGGGCGGCAGGCTGATATCGAGTTCGTCGTCGCCGTCTTCGACGAGCACCTCGACCGACTCGTGACCAGCGTCGGATGTCGGTTCGAGGCTGTCACCGACGATGTCGACCGACCGCGGCGCGTAGACGTACACCGACTCGCCGGACTGGTTCCGGTTCTCGATTTCGATGGCGTCGCGGAACAGCGTGTTTGCACGTTTGTTGGCCGCGTCGATGTCGACGGTGAGCACACCGTCGCCGACGCTGACTGCGTCGGTTTCGGTGTCTCCGGGTCGGATGGCGAGTTGGGCGTCGTCGTCGGGAACCACGGCGATGTCGTAGTCTCGACTCACCTCGGTCTGTGTGTACGCGCTGCTCCCGAGAGCCGAGCCGAGACCAAGCGACCCGGTTGCGAGCACCGCGAGGAACCGACGACGACCTGCGTTCATCGCTCGTTCACCCCGTTGCCCGACTCACGACGCCCGAGGAGCGCTGTCGCTCGCTGTCGGGTGCGGACCGCTGTGTCGTCGGTCGGGCCGTGCATGTTCTGTGTGGACAGGTTGTTAGATTTTATGATTATTTAGACAAACCTATCTGCCTGGTCTTCGGTAACCCCGATGAGTTCGATGGTGTCCACATCGTCCATTACATCACCAAAGTCCGTGTCCTTATCCAAGTTAAAGAAGAACCCGATAGTGTTTGCGTCACCAGGGTCAAGGATAGCAGTGTCTGGATTGTCTGGATCGAAATCACTTGGCTCTAATTCATCAACAGGTTTGACATCGTCTGGATTCCCGGATATACCGATTTCGGCTTGATTAGCGCCATCGATATTAACTGTAATGCCAACTGTCTGGCTACCCTTGTTCTCGACGACGAGCACGTCCTCGATGTTAACGAACGCCCGGTCGTTTATTCCAGTGCCATCGACAGGGTCTCTAGCGTTCTCATCGAAATTCAGTGTTATCAGGCCGTCTTCTTCGTCTGCGTAGACCCCGTTAGGTCCTCCGTCTCCGTACGCACCGTCGGGCAGCTCACCTTCTTCGTCATAATAGACGTCAGCTGGCTTGACAGACAAGAACGCGTCTGAGTCGTCTGCCACAACGACGGAGAGGTCACGCGGCGCCTCAGTAAACGTAAACGCGCCTGATCCGAACACTGCACCGCCTGCGATTGCTCCCATGCCGATTCCTGCGAGTGCTTTTCTTCTGGTTAGCTTCATAGTTTGTGTGTTTGTTGGTTGACTGCGTTGTGTTCGTCTGGCTGTACTCCCTGGCCGAGCGCACTCGAACTCTCGACATCACCGTCTCCGTCTGCGTGTGCACTCGATTCCGGTGCAGCAGGCCCCCCTGCTGCCCACCCATATCCTCTGGGGGTCCTGTGTTCGTCTCCCCCGTCATCGGTGTGGAACTCCCTCGGACACACTCCGTGGCTGCCGGTCACGATACCGACTGGTACCGAAACGGCGGGCGAACCAGCGTCGGTGTGTCCGTTGTGTGTCATGTGTTTAGAGATCTGGTTCGTCTGGTCGGTCAAGATCACCGTTCACGTCCGCGATGACGGTAATCGTTTCTTCGAGTTGACTCGTGTCGAACTCGTTCGTGTCGACCTGAACGGTGATGCCAGCGATGGCACCCAGGTCGAGTTCGACCGGAAAGCTTGCGCCGTCGTCACCTGGCGGTTCGTCGGTAACCAGCGACACTGGCCCGTCTGCGTCGCTTCCGTACGCGAAGAAGTCCAGCCCATCGGGAACGTTCGTTATCCGAACTGCGACGTCCTGTGTACCGCGGTTCTCGGCGCGAATGAGGTTGCTGAATCGTGCGACAGCGTCGTCGTTTACGCCACCTGCGGTGTCGATGTTGTCGTCCGTGAGCAAGAGTTCGAGTGTGGTTTCCTGGTCCGGGTCGTTGAGGTACCGTGAGGGGTCACCACCGTACGGCTGTAGCGGCTCACCTAGCGTGGAGATGCCGCCGTCTGCATCATCCTCGTCGTCGTTCGGTGTGAGGACAAAAAATGCCCTGCCGTCGTCCACGACATCGACTGTAATACTTCGATGTGCCTTGATGGCACTGAACGCCCCACTTCCCAGAACCGCCGCCACGCTAACCGAGCCGAAACCGAGCGCGGTCAGGACGCGGCGACGGGTTGGGTTCATTATGATGTGTTTCTGGTTCTGTTTTTTTTCGGTTCAGAATCCACTGGTGAAATCGGGATCGGTTCCGCCGGTGTATTGGGCCGTGACTTCGAGTGTGCCACCCTCGACATCAATGTCCTCTCCCGGACCAGTCTCATCACCGTAGACCGTAGCTGTGTTTCCGCCATCTGGGTTAATATCGTCACCACCAGCGGGCCCGAGTCCTGGACGCCGTTCGTCACCATCACCAACAGCAATTAGTGTGACCGAGGTGTCGATACCAGTCTCAGTGCCTTCGGTCTGAAGGATGCCTGCTATTGGCACATCTGCACCGGCCTCCAGGACGACCCCCTGGTTTGCAAATTGTGGGTCCCCATCAAGACCAACAGTAGCTTCACCTTCGTTGGGGTCATCGCCAAGGAATTCGAATTCTTCATCATCAATCGAATTCACCCCGACGAAGAATCTCAGATTGTCGACGTTGTCTTCACCTGCTGCGTCGCTGTTGTCAATCCAGAAGCGAACGGGACGGTCACCGTTGTTCGTGATGAGTAGCTCGGTAAACCCGATTTCAGCTTCCGTGTTGACATCCTCGAAGTCGAATTCTATTGCATCTCCGCCGTCGCTGACAAACGAGGCTTCATCGGATCTCAGCACTTCAACGCCAAGAAGACCATCTGAATCCTCTACGATGTCAATACCCACGTCCCTGTCTGCGGTCACGCTAGTGAACGCCCCGGAGCCAAAGACTCCAGCAGCGCCAACTGCTCCGATGCCGATACCTGCCAGTGCTTTTCGCCGTGTTAGTTTCATTGTTGTCGTATCGTGTGTGTTCGCGTTTGTTCGTGTTCGATCCCACCCACATCCCCAAGTCGCTCAGCAGATCGCACACTCGGTGTGTCGGCGAGTAGCCCTCGGTCGTGTGTGTTGTCTGCCATGAGTCTCAGGAGATGATTTCAACCGCTTCGAACGTTATCTCACCTTCTGCGGGTTCGTCGCGCGTGCGGAACTCAAGTGCAACCAGCAACGCCTCGTCTGGCTCGGTTTCGAGTTCGTCCGCGCTCGTCGTCGAGCTCTCGGTCTCTCCGTCGGGGTCAGTGACGATTACTTCCAGCTCACCGTCGTCGCTGGGCTGGACGTCGTCCACGTCAACTTTGACCGAGAGACCTCTGTCGAAGTTGTTGACCACTCTGAACGCTTCTTCGCCGTCGACGACGTCGCCATCGTCAAGCGCACCGATGGAAACCGTCGCCTGGTTGTTGAAACCCTCTGTCGCCTCGCTCAGGAGTTCAGAGTCGAGTTCGAGTCGACCGTCTTCCTCCCGAACAATGTCGAGGTCGTCGTTTGGAACCAGCCCGAGCAACGCTTTGCTGTCCTCGGAGATGGTGATACTGACGTTGCGGTCTGCGCTCACACTGCTGAACGCACCGGATCCGAGCGCGAGACCAGCCACTCCCGTTACCGCGGCGGCCAGTCCTGCGAGCATCGAGCGGCGCGTTTTCATTGTGCGTGTGCGTCTGTATTCGGCCACTTCCTCTGGGGCATTTGGTTCGTCCGCCCCGTCATCAGTTGCGGCCGGATTCGCTCCCGACTCCCCGGGAGTGGTTGTGTGTCTGTGCCGCGACTAGGTCGGCTCCGCTGTGAAGGTAATCTCACCTTCGGCTCCTCCCTCGTCGGTGTCGAACTCCAGCGCTGCGAGCAACTCCTCACCAGCGTCGAGCGTCTTCACAATCTCCGCTGTCGAACGGTCTGTCACATCTTCACCAGGACCCGTGAGTACGAGCGTAAGCTCCCCGTCGTCGTCGGGTTGTACGTCTTCGACGTCGACCGTCACCTCGATCTCCTGGTCGAAGTTGTTGCCCACCTTGAACGCTTCACCACCGTCTTCGACATCTCCCACACCAAACTCGTCATCGTCGGTGCTACCAATCTCCACCTCGGCGTCTCTGTTGAAGCCGTCGCCGCCACCGAGAAGGTCGGAGTCGATTTCCAGCTTGCCGTCTTCCTGTCGAACCGATTCGAGGTCGTCGTTCGCAATCAGTGCGAGCAACGCCTCACTGTCCTCGTCGACCCGGATGGTCACGTCTCGCTCAGCGCTCGCCTGCGTGAACGCACCGGAGCCGAACACGATGCCCGCTCCAGCGGCCGCCGTACCGAGTCCAATGAGGACGTTTCGTCGGTTCATGTTGTTTATCCCCCCTCCGGGGTTGGAGATTCCTACACACCACACCCCCTTTTTAATGAGTTGCTTGATTCACTCCGGATTTCCTCAAGACCGCCGTGATTTAGCGGTTTGTCGCTCAAGCTCCGCGTGAGAGGTGGTGAATTTTCCTCAACCCTTGCTTGAAGACGGTTATATCGGACTCAATGGCTGCTTGAAGGGACATTTTCCAGTCGAAACGGAAGGGGTTGCGGTTGGTCACAGTTTGACGTGACCCTCGTCATAGGGATTATCGGACCTGTTCAGAGATTCTCGCCACCGCGTGCGGCGAGAAATACTATGATGACGTACGAGAATCCCTATCAGTTCCGACCACTCGTTGCATATCACTCGAGCAAATCACACGAACAGACACGTGAGAGAAAAGAGTGTCCCGTACGAGCACCATATTCCCTCGTGATGGCCTGAAATCCAGGCTCTTCGTCCGTCAGCCCGCTTCAAGCACTGCGTGAGTGTTCGAGACGAGGTTCAAGAGTCAGTTGAGAAACATCAAGCGACTCATTAAAAAGTGGTAGTAGAGTGTGGGGTATACGTGTATGAAGCGACGTACTGTACTAATCGGCCTGGGCTCCGCGGCAGCGGGGAGCGCACTGGTGTTCGGATCGGGCGCGTTCACGCAGGTGAGCGCTGACAGAAGCGTAACAATCGGCATCGATGAGGACAGCGACGCGTTGCTGGCGCTGGTCGCGAACGACGACCTCGAATCGGTGTTCCAGAACGACGACGGTGAGCTCGAAATCGACTCGGAGGCGTTGAGTGACGGAGATGAGGGATTCAACGTCAGTGCGGATGTCGAAATTGGCGAGACGGATGAAGGCGACGTCGAAGAAGACGGTGAAGCGTTCAAAGTCGTCAACAACTTCGATACAGACATTGACGTTACCGTCGACCTCGAGGACCTGGATGGCGACGGTGACCTCACCTTCGTCATGACCGACGACGACGAGACGACAGAAGTGGAGGATGGAGACGACGCGACAGTTGAACTCTCAGACGGTGAAGAACTACTCGTCGCAATCGAGGTCGAGACCGACCCCGGACAGGACCCCGAAGATATCGAGGGCGACGTGACGTTCAGTGCTGAGCCAGCAGACGACTGACAGACAAATCTCCTGGCGAACTGTCACTGCCAGTGCGCGAGGGGTGGGCTGTCCTCTGTACTGTTCTCACGGTTTGCGACCACTCTCGTACTGATAGTCAAAAGTTGCGAACGACCCTCTCAAGCACTGCATGAAAGTTTGAGACGAGGTTCAAGCACCAGTTGAGCAACATCAAGTAACGCATTAAAAAGAGGTAGTAGGTTGTGGGATATATGTGTATGAATCGACGTACACTACTCATCGGCCTGGGCTCCGCAGCGGCGGGGAGCGCGGTGGTGTTCGGCTCGGGGGCGTTCACGCAGGTGAGTGCCGACCGGGGTGTGACAATCGGCATCGACAGAGACAGCGAGGCGTTACTCGCGTTGATCGCGAACGAGGACGACCTCGACTCTGTGTTCGAAAACGACGACGGTGAACTCGAGATCGACACCGACGAGTTGAGCGAGAATGATGAAGGATTCAATGTCGGCGCAACCGTCCAAATCGGTGAAATCGACGACAACGACGACCGCGAGGTACCAGAAGATGGTGAAGCGTTCCTGATTCGAAACAACTTCGACCAGCTCATCGACGCCACTATCGACCTGACGGACGATGACCTCGAAGATGGCGACGGCGACCTGACACTGGTCGTGACCCGGACGGACAACGACGAGAGTGAGGAACTCGAACCCAGCAACGCTTTCCAGTTCGAAGGGCTGGAGGCTGGAGAAGAGATTCGT
>PUMG01000147.1 GCA_003551265.1 Halovenus sp. | reverse complement strand
AGTCCGAGAAACGGCCGACTCTCCCGAGGGAGGTTCGTTGACACGCGGATGTCTCTGTCGCCCTTGCTATTGGTCGTTGTGTTCGTCCCGCGAGACTGGCTCGGTTCTGCTTCTCGAAACAGACACCTAACAGTTGAAGGGGTATATATGTCCCTTCGATTCTCAATTCGCGGGAATACATAAATCGAAGCTTTCAATCACGCGTAGTCGTAAGCAAGAACTGTTCAACAATGACCGAACTCGAAATCGACCGGCGGAAGGTACTGAAAGCTGGCGGCGCAACCGTGATGATCGCAGTCGCAGGCTGTCTCGGTGACGACGATGACGATGTCGACGACGACGCACCCGAGGAAGTCGCCGACCACATGAGCGACGCGAACCAGTACGATGGCGTCGAAGATATGACTGGACAGGACTCGGTCACCATCGACAACGGGACCAACAGTCCCGATTACGCGTTCGAGCCAGCCGCGATTCAGGTCGACCCCGGAACGGAAGTGACCTGGGAGTGGGTCTCGGACGGCCACTCTGTCGAACACGTCGACGGACCCGGAGACTTCGACAGCGGCATCGAAAACGAGGGGCATACCTTCAGTCACACCTTCGACGAGGAGGGCATCGTGCTCTATCAGTGCGGACCACACGCATCGATTGGCCACCTCGGCGCGGTCGTCGTCGAATGAGCATCGCGGTAGGTATTGAAGGGTTTAATACGAGGGGTTCCGAATCCTTGGCGAAGACCGTGCAGGACACAAGCAGGAGGCAATCATAAATGAGTGCGGACGACGCGAACGACAGACAGGACGAACCACGCCACCCATACGAGACGGACGAGTCGTTCCATCCACTCGGCAAAGAGTGGGAGGAACAGATGCGCGACGAACTCGAAGAGACCGATTTCGACGCGGACCTCGGGATGCAGATGGCCCGGGATGCCCAGCGTCTCGTTGCGGGTGAGATAACCGAAGAGGAGTTCTACTCCAGCTATCATGACGACGTCGAAGAGGAGTTCGACGTCGACGAGCGACCGGTGTTCGACGACATCGAGAACATCGACTTCGACGAGGCAACCGACGAGTCGATGCTCGAATCGCTCAAGGACGTCGACTTCGAGAACGAGGACATCTCCCGGCGGAAGATGATGAAGAAGATGGGTGCTGGTGCCGCGTTCCTCGGCTACGGCGCGTATGCGACGTACGAGAACCAGAACACAGACGACGCGGTCCCACAGGACATCAGCGGGATTCGACCCGCTGGTGAGGGCGACCGTGACCACCGATGGGGGATGGTCATCGACCTCGAACGGTGTGATGGCTGTCTCGCCTGTGTTACAGGCTGTATCAACGAGAACGGCACGTCGACCGGTGCGAACTGGATGTACGTCTTCACCTACGAGGACGAGGACACCGACCAGCAGAACTTCCTCGTCCGACCGTGCCAGCACTGCTCGAACGCGCCGTGTGCGAAAGTGTGCCCAGTTCGGGCACGTCACACCCGCGAGAACGATGGGCTGGTGTTGACCGACTACGAGACGTGTATCGGGTGCCGGTACTGTCAGGTTGCCTGCCCGTATGGTGTCAACTACTTCGGGTGGGGCGAACCTGACGTCCCGATGGAACAGATCGCCCACCTCGAAGCGACACCTGATGAGGTGCAGGCCATGGACCCCGACGAGCGCCACGACGCGCTCCGGGACGTGCAGGACCACGTCTACGACGACCGTGGACGCTGGGTCGACAGCCGACCCCCGCAAGGTGTCATGGGCAAGTGTACGATGTGTCCGTCCCGCCAGGACGAACACACGCCCGACCACGGTCCGAAAGGGACGGTCGCGTGCATGGACGCCTGTGACGAGGCGGGGATGAGCGCGATTCACTTCGGTGACATGGACGACCCGGACAGCCGGCCAAACCGGTATCTCGAACACCGAAAGGACGTCGAAGAGTCACCGGGCGACAAGGCCGAGCGCATCGCAGAGGAAGAAGAGGAAGACTGGGCGGACCCACCAGCACCGCACCACACGACACAGCTGTCGACGTTCAAACTGCTCGAGGACCTCAACACCCAGCCGAACATCACGTACATCGGCAACGAACCGGGCCCAGAGGCCGAGCAGGTTGAGGGTCCGGTTAGATACAGCTCGCTCAGCAACGACTGGGGTGTCGAGGTCGTCGACAACCGCAAGGAGCACCTCGATTACGGCGCGCAGGCGAACCGGTCGAACCAGGAGCAGGAGGCTGATGACTGATGGCGACGAAAGAGTCTGGACCTGAAGACATCGTCCGTCCGCTTCACAACACCTCGAAGTGGTGGTACATCGCCTTCGGTATCACGGCAGCCATCTCGCTGGTCTGGCTCACAATCTATGGCTACCAGCTCGAAGAAGGGCTCGTCATCACCGCTCTCTCTGACTGGGGGAGCGGTGGCGGTGTCACCTGGGGGCTGTACATCGGCGCGTTCATCTGGTGGGTCGGTATCGCCCACGGTGGTATCATCCTCTCCGCCGCGGTCCGACTGTTCGGGATGACGAAGTACCAGCCAGTCGCCCGTGTCGCAGAGCTGTTGACGATTGCTGCACTGGCGATGGCAGGGCTGTACATTCTGGTCCACATGGGTCGACCCGACCGCGTCGTCACGAGCGTCGTTCCCTCCTACCCGTGGACAGTCCAGTCCTCGCCGCTGGCGTGGGACATCACTGTCATCACGCTGTACTTCGTGATGACAGCGACGTATCTCGGACTCACGTTGCGCTATGACGCACACAGACTCCGTGACCAGATACCGGGCTACTTGAGCCCGTTGTATCGGTTCATCACCATCGGATACACGAAGAAGGAAGACCAGATAGTCGAGCGGATGGTCTGGTGGCTCGCGCTCGGGATCATCATCATGGCGCCGCTGTTGCTCCACGGAGGTGTCATCCCGTGGCTGTTCTCCCTGATGGGGTCGATGCCCGGCTGGCAGGGCGCTGTCCAGGGACCACAGTTCCTCTCGATTGCGCTGACTTCGGCCATCAGTGGCGTCATCATCATCTCGTTCTTGCTCCGGCGAGCGTACGACTGGGAGCACATTATCACCGAGGACGTCTTCCGCGGATTGACGATGTGGCTCGGTCTGTTCAGCCTGCTGTTCGTCTGGCTTCAGCTTCAGCAGGTCATAAACGGCGTCTACGCCGCGGGCATCTCGAGTGAGACCGTCATGATGGCGACCATCACTCACCCGGTGTACATCATCGCTATCGGTATCATGGCCGTCGTGCTCGCGTACATCTTCGCACAGGCGATCAGACCTGGCGTGTTCTCGATTCCACGCTCGCTGATGGCGTCAGTGCTGGTGCTGTATGCGACGTTGACCGAGAAAATTCTGTTCGTCGTCGAGGGACTGCAGTACCCCGAGTTCAGCCTCTATGCAGGGGTTCCTGGCGGGTACTTCCCGAGCATCTGGGAGATGTCCTCTGTCGTCGGAACGATTGCGATGTGTACGCTCATCTTCCTCGTCATCATCAAAATCTTCCCCGTGGTCGAACTCCACGCGGTCGAAGACCACCATGACCACGACGAGAGCGGTGACCACGGCGACTCCAGTCACGACGACAGTGGCGACCAGGGCACGGCAGTTGCAACCGACGGCGGCGCGACTGGTCTCGACCTCGGCATCGAGACAGCAGGGACAGAGAACGAACGTGCGACTGCGGACGGTCAGACGGAGGTGACAGACAAATGACCTGGGAGACAATCCCACCAGGCGTCTGGGTGATATTCGGCGTCGTCGGCCTTCCGGTGTACGCCACCTTCCTCGGGTGGTTCCTCGGAAAGCCACGCAACATCAAGACGACGGCTCTCGGTGCCACGCTGTTTCTGGCGCTGACGACCGCGCTCTGGTTCGGACTGTTCAGCACCACGATGGTCATCCGACTCATCTTCTTCTGACCGTCTCTCGGATTTTCCTCCTCCAGTTTCGAAAGGGACAGGCATCTTCGCCACGTAGTCCTGGTATGGACGTTTCACCTGCTGACGTAGAGGACGCGCTGCGTGAGGTCGAAGACCCGCGAATCGGCGACGACATCGTCTCGCTCGAGCTCGTCAACAGCATCACCATCGAAGACGACACGGTCCGACTCTCGCTGGCGTTCAACTCTCCGTTCGCTCCCAGCGAGATGGCTATCGGGACCGAGATACGCGAGGTCATCGCCGACCTCGGACTCGAACCGGAGTTGCACGCGAGTGTCACCGCTGAGCAGGGCTTCGACGAGGAGATCTATCCGAACATCCGCAACGTCATCGCAGTCGCCTCGGGGAAAGGTGGTGTCGGCAAGACGACCGTGGCCGCGAACCTCGCTGCCGGACTCGACCGCCTCGGCGCGCGCGTCGGGTTGCTGGACGCGGACATTCACGGGCCGAACGTTCCGCGTATCATGCCCGTGGCCGAGGAGCCGAAAGTGACGCCCGACGAGGAGCGGATCATTCCGCCGACGTCCGACGGCGTGAAGGTGATGAGCATGGGCTTTCTCATCAAGAACCAGGACGACCCGGCCATCATGCGCGGGCCGATGGTCAACAACGTGATGACGCACTTCCTCGAGAACGTCGAGTGGGGGACACTCGATTACCTCGTCGTCGACCTGCCGCCAGGAACGGGTGATGCCTCGCTCGATTTGCTCCAGTCGCTTCCCGTTGCTGGTGTCGCCATCGTCACGACGCCACAGCAACTGTCGCTCGACGACGCCCGCAAGGGACTTCGTCTGTTCGAGAAACACGACGCCCCGATTCTCGGCATCGTCGAGAACATGAGCGCGTTTCACTGTCCGAGCTGTGAGGACACTCACGACCCCTTTGGTTCCGACGGCGCAGAACTCATCGCCGAAGACTACGACGTCGAAGTGCTCGGCAAACTCCCGATTCACGCCGATTTCGGTGCCGACGGAACCGAGCTCCCGGTCGTGAAAGACGACGACAGCGCCGTAAACGACACGACGCTGGAAGTTATCGAGACGATTGCCGACCGTATCGGGGAGGTGAACCGCCGGAAAGTCGCCGGGCGGATGCAGACGGTGACCAGCGGTTCGGCGTTCGAGGGTCAGCCGTCCGGGACAGCACAGATCTCCAGTGACCCTGGTCACGGACCGCGGTGATACGGTCCCGATACTGGTGGGCGAAAATCTGTAGGACTTGCGTCCGTCAGTATGAGACGCACCCCCCGGGATTATATACTGAACAACCATCAACTAGAGTGAAGGTATGTCCCAGGATTCGAGAGAGGGATTCGGACGACTCCAACTGATGGGCATCGTCGCCGTCTTGAGCTTCGGGCTGAGTGCACTGCTTGCGGTCACAGGGATGACACCTGTCGTCCCGATACCGTTCATTCTCGGGTTTTTCATGGTGATTCCGCTCATCGCGCTCCTCGGTGAGCGGTTTCCGCTGGTGGAGTCCTCGAAAGACAAGTCTGAACAAGCGGCGGTGGCCCCGCCGGAGCGAGATCCAGTCGAGACGCTCCGCGACAGGTTTGCACGCGGTGAAATCTCACAGGAGGAGTTCGAACGCCGCCTCGACTACCTCGTAGTGACGGAAGGACTGGCGTTCGATATCTCCGACGAACTCGACGCCGTCCACTCACGGCCAGACGGCCGTCTCGACCAGTCACACGCTCCCGAGAGGGGTAAACGAGGACACGGGTCGCGCGAACGCGACCTCGAAGTCGAGTGAGCATCTGGAGACGAGCATCGTCACGTTTTACGCTCGTCGCATCGAAGGTTCGGACGTATGAGTGACGACGAATTTCGGACGGAACGGGACAGCCTCGGGGAGATGCAGGTGCCCGCAGACGCCTACTGGGGTGCCCAGACACAGCGTGCGGTCGAGAACTTCCCTATCAGCGGTGTCACCTTCGGCAGACGCTTCATTCGCGCGCTCGGCATCGTGAAGAAGGCTGCCGCACAGGCCAACCAGGACCTCGACCTCGTGCCGGAGGACAAAGCGACGTTCATCATCGAGGCTGCAGATGAAGTCATCGCGGGCGAACACGACGAACAGTTCCCGGTCGATGTCTTCCAGACCGGGTCAGGAACGTCCTCGAACATGAACGTAAACGAGGTCGTCGCCAACCGGGCGACAGAGCTCGCTGGCGGCGAAATCGGAACACGCGAAATACATCCGAACGACCACGTCAACTACGGCCAATCGAGCAACGACGTGGTCCCGACCGCGATGCACGTTGCCTCCCTCGAAGCCGTCGAATACGACGTGCTCCCGGCCCTTTCGACGCTGCGCGACGAACTCGAAGCCAAAGAGGAGGAGTTCGCAGGTGTGGTGAAGACCGGCCGGACGCACCTGCAGGATGCAACCCCCGTCACGCTCGGCCAGGAGTTCGGCGGCTATCGGGCACAGATAGAGAAGGGTATCGAGCGCGTCCGCAGCACTCGTGAACACCTCTCGGAACTCGCACTCGGCGGGACGGCGACGGGAACGGGGCTGAACACACACCCGGAGTTCCCGTGGCGCGCTGCGGAGTACATCTCCGAGGAGACGAACATCTCGTTCCGTGAGGCGGACGACCACTTCGAGGCACAGGCCGCTCACGATGCCATGAGTGAGGCTCACGGCGCGTTGCGGACCGTCGCGGGCAGTCTCAACAAGATAGCGAACGACCTCCGGTTGCTCGCCTCTGGCCCACGAAACGGTCTCGGCGAACTCGAACAGCCCGAGAACCAGCCCGGTTCGTCCATCATGCCGGGGAAGATCAACCCTGTCATCGCCGAGGCACTCAACCAGGTCCACACGCAGGTCATCGGCAACGACGCCGCGGTCGCCAACGGCGCGGCCGATGGACAACTCGACCTCAACCTCTACAAGCCGGTGCTCGCACACAACTTCCTGCAATCCGCCGAGATTATCGCGAACGGGAGCGAGGTGTTTGCGACTCGCTTTGTCGCGCCTCTCGAAGCGAACGAAGCGCACTGCGCCGAGCAGGTCGAACAGAGCATGGCGCTGGCGACGGCGCTCAACCCGGCCATCGGATACGACAAAGCCAGCGAGGTTGCCAAGGCGGCGCTCACAGAAGAAAAAACTGTTAGACAGGTCGCCATCGAGCGCGGCTATCTGAGCGAGGAGGAGGCTGACGAGGTCCTCGACCCGGTGAAGATGACTGAACGGGTCATCCTCGGAGACGACTGAGACCAGATTGAGGTGTGTCCGGGCACTCACCACCCGAAGAGCTTGTCTCTTCCGAACCTCGCGAATCGACGATTCGCTCATCACCGGCCTGTCGGCCGGTTCTTCGTGTCCTCTGACAATGTGGGTCGTTCACTTCTCTGCTGACACCGCTCAACCCATCGTTTCTGATAGGCTTCGGGGTCGAGAATTCGGCCACGCAGGTCCGATATCCTCTGGATACCAGCCTGTTCACACCACGAGATGCAATCGAGGTACACGTTGAAGTCGTACAGCTCTCTGACCTCGTCGTCGCGTTCGACTCGGAGTGTCTGTTCTCCAGCGAGATGGGCGACGAACGCCCGTGTGTGGCCGTCAGCGAGATACCACTCGCCGTTGTGTTCGAACACTGGGAGTGTCTCGTAGTTCGGTTCGCCGAAATCGAACCACTCGACGACTGCTGCGAGTTTCGCACTCGACAGGTACAGCTGGGTCGGGTGAACCTCCTCGATTCGACGCTCGTGTGACATACGCTCTGATGTCGGTTCGGCGGGAACAAAAAGCCGCACTTTAGGCGCCCGGTTACGTACTGCCTCGTGTGTGTACGCTCATCCTCGCCTGGCAGGTGTTCGCCGACGCGCCCGTTGTGGTCGCAACGAACCGTGACGAGGCACTCGACCGCCCGTCCGAACCGCCAGCGCTGCGTGACTGGGGGACGCAGGTTGTGGCTCCGAAAGACGAGAAAGCAGGCGGAACGTGGCTTGGATACAACGAACACGGTGTGGTGGTCGTGGTGACGAATCGCTGGCTCGATTCGAACGTCGAGGCAGAACGTTCACGGGGGTTGCTGGTACGAGACGCGCTCTGTGGTGAAACCGCCGAGGACGCGACTCGAGCAGTCGAGCGAGAACTCGACGAGCGGACGTACGACGGGTTCAACCTCGTGGTGGTTGATGAGACCGCAGCGCTCTTCGTCGAGAACGGTCCGTCGAGACGCATCACCACGTTCGAACCCGGCATTCACGTCGTCGTCAACGTCGGCGCGAACGGTGCATACACGATTCCCACAGCGCATCAGGAAATCGGGGAACAGCAGGCACAGAACGCCGACACCATCCGGACGACGCTGCAACCTGCACCCGGCGAGCAGAGTGGGGAGTGGCTCGACCGTGCTGCTGGCGTGCTCGGAGACCACGACTACGGCATCTGTGTTCATCGAGGGGAGTTCGGCACGAAATCGTCGACGCTCATCTCCGTTCGAGAAGAGGCGACGCGTTTCGAGTACGCTGATGGTCCGCCGTGTGAGACCACCTTCGAATCAGTTCCCGTGCCATTCTGAACCAAAGCACATATTTACGTGTCGCAGTGATAGAGTGTGCACATGAGCGTTTCATCGGCCGAGGAAGAACTCTCCGAGGACGAGTATCGGGGTCTGGAACTCATCCGAGAGACCGGCGGCATCCACCAGAGTAACTTCTGGAAAGAACTCGATGTTTCCTCGCGGAAGGGAAGTCGTATCGTCGACACGCTGCTCGACCTGGAACTCATCGAGCGCGAAGCCACCGTCTACAGCGGACACAACACGTACTATCTCTCACCGACGGCGAAAGACCTCGATTTCTCGCTGTTGATGGCGGGCGATATGCTCTCGCCGTTTGTCGGCGACGAAGAGGCTGACCCACAGAGCGACCTGTTCTCGCAGTGGGTGATGAACCTCGCCTACGAGGATTGATTATAGTTCGAAGCTCTTGTCGCCGTCGAGTACGACAGGCTCGGCGTCAGGTGCGTGCGCTTCGACTGCTGCTTCGAACTCGGCGGTGTCGATTTCTATGGGTGGGAACGAGTCGTAGTGCATCGGGAGGGCGTACTCGACACCGAGCCAGTCGGCCGCAATCGCGGCCTGGCGCGGCCCCATCGTGAAGTGGTCGCCACACGGGAGTGCTGCAGCGTCGGGAGCGAGATACGGTCCGATGACGTCTTTCATCTCCGACATCAGTGCAGTGTCTCCCGCGTGATAGAACGTGGTGGACGGTTCATCGAGCACGTCCGCAGGTGCAGTGTCCGAGATGACGAATCCAGTTGGCATCCCGCCCGAGCGCTCGTAGTCGGTCATCAGTCCGTTGGTGTGGTCCGACCGGAGCATGGTCACGAACGCGTCTCCGAGTGTCACAGTGCCGCCGATGTTGAACCCGACGGTAGCGTCGTCGTCGAAGCCAAACTCGTCGGCGACAAAATTCACGAGCTCGGGTGTGCCTGCGACGGTCGCATCCGGAAACGCACCGGTGTCTGCGATGTGGTCTGCGTGACCGTGGGTCAACAGCACGTACTCCGGGTCGTCGATATCGTCCGGGGTCAGTTCCGTTTTTGGATTGTCGAAGAATGGGTCGATGAGCAGGCTGGTCTCTTCAACGTCGACACGCCACGTCGAGTGGCCATGCCATGTGAGTTTCATAGCACCCTAGTCTTCTCGTGAAATTCACTTAAGCGGTGAGGTTTGGCTGTCTCTCGCGGGTGAACGCGGAGAAATACTCCACCACTCCGCGACTAGACGAGGTCGTCTGCGATACCTGCGGCAATCGGAATCCGGGGTGTCTTGCCCTGGTAGGCTCGAACCATCAGGAAGATCCAGAGCACCAGTATCCCGAGGCTTATGACGAGCCAGATGAGCCCGAGCACCAGTGCGACGAGCCAGCCGAACAGTCCGGCCGTCGCCCCGAGAACGGTTGTGAACACCTGCACCACTATTGCGAGCACGAACAGTCCTCCGAAGACGACCATGCTCTGGGCGGCGTGGAACCGGACGAACTCGTCTTCCTCCTCGATGAGGAAGAAGACGAGTCCGGTGAGAAAGCCAAGCAGGTACGACAGTGCGCCGGCAATGTTTGGCTCCAGTCCACCTGCTCCGCTTCCACCTGAACTGACCGATGTCGGTTCGCTCTGGGTCGAGTCGTGGCCTGCTGGTTCGCTCTGGTCGATCTGTGAACTGTCCTGGCTGGTCGACTCACTCTGGTCTACCTGGGCACCACAGTTCTCACAGAACTTGGCGCTCGATGCAACTTCTTCACCACATTCTGCACAGTACATTGTCTGTTACTCCTGTGATGTGAATCTGGCACTAACATATAATTTTTGATTTTTCAACCTCCTTATGCTGGTGAAATCCACCCCAGTTTTGTTCGTCCAGCGTCGAGCAGTTCAGTAATGGACGACGAACTGAGAGCGCGGGTGAGACAGGAGGCAGAGACGAACGCGTTGTTCAACGCGTTGAAACACGACAGCGAGGCCCAGGTCGGTGCAATCATGGGTCCGCTGATGGGACAGAACCCCGAGTTCCGCGAGTACGGTGACCAGATTGCTGGCGTGATTGCTCCAGTCGTACAAAAGGTAAACGAGATGAGTGCCGAGGAACGGCGGGAGAGACTGGCTGACCTCGCTCCCGAGCGAATCGACGAACTCGAATCGGAAGACGAAGATGACCCGGTTCTCCCGGAGTTGCCGAACGTCGAGGCGTACGACGAGGTCAGAATGCGGTGTGCGCCGAACCCCAACGGCCCGTGGCACATCGGCCACGCCCGCATGGCTGCGGTCATCGGGACCTACAAGGAACTCTACGACGGGTCGTTCATCTGCAGGTTCGACGACACGGACCCCGAGACGAAGCGGCCGGACCTCGACGCGTACGACGCCATCCTCGACGCCATCGCGTATCTGGGCTTCGAACCGGACGACGTACTCAAAGCGAGTGACCGCCTCGATATCTACTACGACCACGCCCGGCGATTGATAGATGCGGGTGGTGCCTACACCTGCTCGTTGCCCGCAGCAGAGTTCTCGGAGCTGAAAAACGCGGGCGAGGCGAGTCCCAGCCGTGACAAAGACCCCGACACTGTCCACGAGGAGTTCCAGGCGATGATCGACGGCGAGTACGACCCTGGTGAGATGGTGCTCCGGGTGAAGACGGATATCGAACACAAAAATCCGGCACTGCGTGACTGGGTAGCGTTCCGACTCATCGACACTCCACATCCACGTGAGGCTGCAGCAGCGTATCGATGCTGGCCGTTGCTCGACTTCCAGAGCGGTATCGACGACCACCTCACAGGTGTGACACATATCATCCGGGGTATCGACCTTCAGGATTCGGCAAAGCGCCAGCGGTTCGTCTACGACTACTTCGACTGGGAGTACCCGGAGGTTCTCCACTGGGGTCACGTCCAGCT
>PUMG01000271.1 GCA_003551265.1 Halovenus sp. | reverse complement strand
TGAATATTGCCGTTCGGCACTACCGCTGGGCGGGCGGGGCCTGAACCTGCTCGAGGAGCGGTTCTTCGAGGTCGAGTCGCATCTCGAAGTTGTCCCCGTGGTCTGCGACCGTCCGGAAGCCGAGGCGGCCGTAGACGCGGATTGCGGTGGTGTGTCCGCGCTCGACGTGAAGCCGTATCGCCTCGTGGCCGTCGCTTCCGGCGTGTGCAATCGCCTGTCGGCAGAGTTCCGTTCCGATTCCCCTGCTGTGGTAGTCGGGGTGAACGAACACGAGCAACTCCGATTCCTCGGCGTCCGCAGGAGAGTACAGCACGTGTCCGATGACTCGGTCCCAGTGGAAGGCGACGAAGTTTCGGGCGCGTTCGAGCAGTCTGTCGAGCCAGGCGACGAGCGGTCCACGAGTCGGTGGTGGAAGCAGCATCGACCGGTGGGCAGACGGATAGCCCTCGTAGAACGAGATGAGCGAGTCGCGGTCTGCATCACGCATCGGTCTGACGTGTATCGGCTCGCCGTGTCTGTCGATGAACCGTGGACAGCGGGGTGGGCAGCCGTCGGTCCCGACACACGACGACGGATTCCAGACCGAACACGTGGCATTGTCCGCGCTCATATCCCACAATACGGTCTCCAGTAGCCTCAGTTCCATCCCCCGTATGTTGCGGTGGTTTATCACTGTGGCCACGAGGTTAACATATAAACTTCCCCTTTTATCGACCTAGCAGTCGTGTATCATACAGTATGAGTCAGAACAACGTATCGCGGCGTCGCGTGCTCGGAACAATCGGGGCGTCAGGAGCGCTTGCACTCGCTGGCTGTATCGGAGACGACGACGCGGACGACGGTGTCACAGACGACGACCCGGAGGGAACGGTCTCCATCGGCATCATTCAGCCGATGTCGGGTGACCTCGAATACTACGGCGAGCAGGGCTGGGGTGGGTTTCTCGCAGGGCTGGCGTACAAAGCAGACGACGACATTCTCGTCGTCGACTCCCCCGGTGAAGAGGAAGTGACAATCGGCGACGTGACGTACGAACTTCGGTTCGAGGACACCGAGTTCGTACCCGACCAGGCGCAGTCGGTCGCAGAGGACCTCGTCGACGACGGCATCGACATCCTGTATGGAACCTCGTCGTCGGACTCGGCCCGACAGGTCATCGGAACCGTCTCTCAACCAACGAACACCCTGTCGATGTTCGGACCAGCGGCCGATGCCGACATCACGGACTCGGATGAGAACTGTCACGAGATGGTGTTTCGCGCCCACGAGAACGCCGCCTTCGACGCCGAAAGCGGCGCACGTTACGTCGCACAGGAGACGGACGTTCAGACGGTGTACATGACGGGAGCAGAGACGGCGTTCGGCCGGTCGGTCGTCGCCCAGTGGTCGCGTGTGTTCGAAGAGGAAGGCATCGAAATCGTCGGCGAGGAGTTCGTTCCCGCAGGACACGCCGAGTGGGACGGCATCTACGACTCGATAGAGGCCTCGGGCGCAGACGGCGTCCTCGGTGGGTTCACGTTTTTGACCCTGCCAGCGTTCCTCGAAGCCGGTATCCCGCGTGATGTCCGTATCCTCGGCGCGTTCGCAACGCTGGTCACGAACGGACCGCTCGGCGAGGTCATCCAGGGTGCACTCGGCGAGGGCTTCACCGCCGAGGACATCGAGGAGGCCCAAATCGGCCCGCTGATGACCCGCTATCACTGGACGCAGTACGACAACGAGATCAACGACGCGTTCATCGACATGTACACCGAGGGCTACGGAATCGTGCCGGACCTGTTCACCTCCGGGTCGTTCGCGGCAGCATCTGCCATCGTGCAGGCGACTGAGGAGGCCGGTTCGACTGACCCCGACAACATCGCCGACGCACTCCGTGGGATGACGGTCACCGACACGCCGAAAGGAACCGACGAGTACGAGTTCCAGGAGCGAAACAACCAGGCGACGTCGCCGATGACGGTCGCAAACCCGATACCGACGACCGAGGAGTGGGCCGAAACCTGGCCCGCACTGATTATGCCGGACGAACCGCTTCAGACCTACGACAAAGAACGGATGGAGCCGGACCCCGACAACCCCGACCTGACGTGTGACCTCTCCTGAACAGCCTCATCTCGCTAGCTATGCTTCAAACCAAGGGCTTGACGAAACAGTTCGGTGGGCTGACGGCGGTCGACAGCGTCGATTTCCGGCTCGAAGCGGACGAGCTGTGCTCGCTCATCGGTCCCAATGGGGCCGGAAAGACGACGTTTTTCAACCTCCTGACCGGCTCGCTGACACCGACAGACGGGACGATCGAGATGAGACGAGATGGCGACTGGGTCGACATCACCGACGAGTCTCCCTACGAGACGACGCTCGGTGGCATCCACCGCTCGTACCAGATTACAAACATTTTTCCGATGTTGACCGTGCTCGAAAACGTCCGTGTGGCGGCACAGGCCCACGGCGGTGGCGATTCGTGGAAACTCCACCGGAACGCCGGGAGTTTCGAGGAGTACCTCGAAGAGGCACACGAGATACTCGACCGCGTCGGACTCGAACAGTACGCAGACGACGCCGCCGAGAACCTCTCACACGGGCAAAAGCGCAATCTCGAAATCGCAATCGCGCTGGCGGGTGACCCCGACATCCTGTTGCTCGACGAACCGACAGCAGGCGTCTCCAGTGACGGCATCGGGCAGATTATCGACCTCATCGAGAACGTCGCGGCCGACCACGCGGTGTTGCTGGTCGAACACAATATGGACGTCGTGATGGGTCTCAGCGACCGGATTGCCGTGTTGCATCAGGGAAGCCTCATCGCCGACGACGAACCCGCCGCTATCAGGGACAGTGACGCCGTCCAGCGAGCGTATCTGGGTGGATACGAGAGTGACGAAGAGACAGGCGACAAAGATGGTGCAGATACCAGTCAATCGACCGACGGAGGGACGACAGCAGCATGATGCTGGAAGTCGAGAATATCGACACCTACTACGGCCAGAGCCACATTCTCGAAGGTGTCTCGCTCGCGGTCGAAGAAGGCGAGAGCGTCGCGCTCATCGGCCGTAACGGCGTGGGCAAGACGACGACGCTGCGCTCGATTCTGCAGCTGACACCGCCAACGGAGGGGAGTATCACGTTCCGTGGCGAGGACATCACAGGGATGGAGACGTTCGAGGTTGCCCAGCGAGGCGTCGGCTGGGTCCCCGAGGAGCGACGGATGTTCGCACACCTCACAGTCGACGAGAACATCGAGGTGTCGACGCCGCCGGAGGCAGACCTCGACGCAGCGTACGACCTCGCCTACGAGACGTTTCCCGACCTGGAGCAGTTCCGCGACAAGGATGCGGGCACCCTCAGTGGCGGCCAGCAACAGATGCTTGCCATCGCTCGCGGTCTCGTCGGTCAGAACGACCTGCTGTTGATAGACGAACCGAGTGAGGGACTCGCACCGCTCATCGTCGAGCAGGTCAGCGAGGCGCTCGAAGCGCTCAGAGCGGAGACGACGATGTTGCTGGTCGAACAGAACTTCGAGATGGCGATGGACCTGACCGACCGGTTCTATCTGCTCGACCACGGACAGGTCGTCGAGAGCGGCCAGAGCGACGATGTCTCTGCCGACGACGAGTTCATCCAGAGGTACCTCTCAGCATGATTGTAGAACTCTTCTTCCAGAGCGGTGGCACGCTCACAGCACTCGATGTCCCGCTCAGTTCGACGCCCGTTACTGAAGTACTCACAGACGCGATGGACCCTGGTGCGCTGGCACGCATCGTCCTCGACAGCCTCTCGAAGGCGGGGCTGTACATCACCATCGCAGTCGGTCTGACGCTGATTTTCGGGCTGATGGGTGTGTTGAATTTCGCCCACGGCTCGTTCGCGATGTATGGCGCGTACATCGGTGGCGTCATCATGGTGGTCGCCGTCACGTCCGGGACCGGTGATCTCTCGCGGCTGGTCATCTTCTTCGGCGCGGCGGCGTTCGTGCTTGCACTGATGACGGTTGTCGGCGGTGCTATCGAGAAGAAACTGATACGTCCGGTGTACGACCGGCCACCGCTGTTTCAGATTCTGCTCACGTTCGGTATCGTGCTGGTGCTCGACGAGGCGGCACGCATCGTTGTCGAGTGGCGCGGAATCACCCCTCGCTCGCGGTGGGAGGGACCGTTCGATACGCTTCCCGCGTTTCTCAGCGCCCGTTACGACGTCTTCGGCAGCACCATCAGGGGAATCTGGCTGTTCGAGATTGCAGTCGGTGCAGTCATCGTCGTCGGGGTGTACCTGTTCCTCACCCGGACACGCTACGGCCTGTACATCCGGGCCGGGAGCGAGGACGGCGAGATGGCACAGGCGCTCGGCATCGACATCCGACAGGCGTTCACGCTCGTCTTCGGGGTCGGAACTGGTCTCGCTGCCTTCGCTGGTGTCATCCTGATGTGGGACCCGCGCTTCGGTGCGAGCGTCCCACTCACCATCGAGGCGCTGTTGATCGCGTTCGTCATCGTCATCATCGGCGGACTCGGGACGTTCAAAGGAACGGTTGTCGCGGGCGTGCTCGTGGGTTTCATCGACGGCTTCACGACGTGGATGCTCCCGAACTACGACGCCGTCGAGTTCGCCCTCGTCTCGGCCGTGTTGCCGGGCGAGTGGGCGATTCCGATGAGTTCGAACCTCCCGGAAGCGACGATGTTCCTCGCGCTCGTGGTGGTGTTGATCGTCAGGCCGCAGGGTCTCTACGGCATCGAGGAGGTGGGGGGCCATTAGCGACGACAGCCCACCCACCGACGCTGACGCCACTTCGGACGTGGTGGAAGCCGAGGAGGGCACGGACGTTGCGAAGGCCGGAGAAGACCGTGACGATGGTCTGTTGAGCCGTTACTTCAGATACCACAGGGTACATCTTGCAGTCATCGCAGCGTTTCTGGTGTATCCGTTCATCTACTCGTTCCTGTCGACGGCACCTGTCGTCGGATCGACGTTCGACCTGTTCTTGCCGGACGTCGAGACGATGGTGTTCGTCGTCGTTATCGGCCTGTTCGCGATGAGCTTCGACTTCATCAGCGGCTACACGGGCTACCTCTCGTTCGGCCACGCGCTGTTCTACGGCATCGGTGCGTACTTCGTCATCATGGCTGCGACGGGGCTGGTTCCGTTCCTTAGCGATGAGACGCCGTATCTGTTGCTCATCCTCTACGGCGCACTCTTTGCGACGGGTGCCGGCATCGTCGTGGGGCTTGTTTCGTTCAGACTGACCGGCGTCTACTTCGCGATGCTCACGCTTGGCTTCGCCGAACTCGCCAACATCTTCATCCGTGACTGGAGTTACCTCGGGGCCGCCCCAGAGGCTGGAATCACCCACGGTCCCGGATTCAGCCTGGGCGTTCCCTACGTCGACGGTCTCCAGGTTCACATTGGACGACTCGTCGGTGACAGCTTCCACTCCTTCTTCGGACTCTTCGGGATGACCGAACAGATCGCACAGGAGACCGTTTCGTTCTACGCCATCGGACTGCTGGTCGTCGTCTGCTACTTCGCTCTCCAGCGAATCATCCACTCCCCGTTCGGGAAAGTGATGGTCGCGATCCGCGAGAACGAAGAGCGCGCGAAGGCAGTCGGTTACAACACCTACTGGTACAAACTCGGCGCGTTCTCCATCAGTGCGTTCTTCGCGGGCATCGCGGGTGCGCTCGCTGCGGGCTATCGGCGCGGTGCGAGTCCAGACAACTCCTTCGACCTGTTTGTCACCGCAGATGCGCTGCTCGCGGCCATCATCGGCGGTTTCGGAACGCTCGCAGGCTCGCTGTATGGCCACCTCTTCCACGAGATGCTCGATGATTTCCTCTCGACGGAGAGCCACGGACTCGCCCGGTACCTCCAGGGAATCATCCCCGACAGCGTTCTCGAAGCCGAGATTGTCGGGGAGTTAACGCTCCAGGTCGTCATCAACGGGTTGCTCGCTGGCCGGGCTGAGTTGTACCTCGGTCTCGTGTTCATCTTCTTCGTGCTGGTCGTTCCGCAGGGTCTCCTCGGGACCATTCGAGAACGCATCGGTGGCACCGCCGCTGAGAACCTCCCGGACCACCTCCGGCGCTACATCCGCGGACTCCGGAAGTAATCCCTACAAGAGAAAAATCAACCCGGGTTTTCGTTCACTGGTTCACAGCACTTCTGCAAGGAGCGATTCGATGTGTGTTTTTGCCTTCTGCTCCAGCGGACCGTGCGGAGAGCGTGGATGTCCTGCGGGCGCACCACGTTCCCGCATCGCCCACTTCAGGCCGGGAATGCCGTACTTCGCGGTGATTGCCGTGTTTATCTCTACGAGTTCTGCGTTCATTTCGCGGGCCTGTGCTGGAGTGTCTCGGTGCAGGTCGTATATTTCGGCGGTGTGTTCTGGCAACAGGTTCGCGAGCGCGAGAATACCGCCCGTTGCGCCGATGTCGAGTGCCTGTGCCAGCATCGCACCACTACCGACGAGCAGGTCGAACTCCTCCTCCTCCGTTCGTTGCTGTGTTCGGATGAACGTCCCGAGTTCACCCGAGGAGTCTTTCATCCCCGCGACGTTCGGATGGGAGGCCAGCTGGTCGACGGTTTCGGGTTCCAGTTGCACGTCCGTGTAGGGTGGGACGGAGTAGAGGTAGACCGGAATGTCGACGCTGTCAGCGACCTCACGGTAGTACGACGCGAGCGTCTCCTGGCTGTGACGGTAATAAAACGGCGTGACAACGAGCGCAGCGTCGGCTCCGGCATCCGCTGCGCTCGCGGTCGTTTCGAGGGTTTCGGCCAGTCCAGGGTGGCCAGTGCCAGCCATCACCGGTACCGACGCCTCCTTGACGACCGTTTCGGTCACTCGTTTGCGCTCGGCCATGGTCAGCAACTCGGCTTCGCTGTTCGACCCACAGGGGACGACGAAGTCGACGCCGCGTTCTTCGATCCACTCGACGAGGGCAGACAGTGCGGTGTAGTCGACGTCTCCGTTCTCCGTGAATGGGGTCACCAGTGGTGGTCCAACACCGTGCATGGTACAGGAATTATCGTCCGTCATCATAGAGTTCTCGCTGTCCGTCGTCGCAGGAATCTCTGTACAGGTGCAATATGGCTATCGGTCTCAGTCGAGAGGGAACAAAAGCTATGTTCGGCGAGTACACAGAGCGACTATGCGCGAAGCCAGTCGGACCACGCGAGAACGGATGGCAGACCGATTGCGCGAGGAGTCACTGAGTGCGAGTGCGCTTGCACGGGAGTTCGAGCTGGGAACGTCGACTGCACTCACACACGTCGAACACATCGCACAGACGCTGACACACACAGACGAGATGTTGCTGGTCGCACCGCCGGTGTGTCGAGACTGTGGATTCGACGGCTTCGACGACCTCGTGAACCGACCCAGTCGGTGTCCCGACTGCAAAAGCGAGAACGTCGAGGAACCTGCCTTTCGGGTCGACTCGGAGTGAACCGAAGGGCTTAATCCCTGGAGCGTCGTCTCGACAGTTGCGGGACCGTGGGGTAGCGGTATCCTCGGCGCATGGGGTGCGTCGGACCTGAGTTCGAATCTCGGCGGTCCCATGACTTTATACACACAACCAGCAATAGCTGCCGCTATCTCGAACCGAGGTGAGTGTCGATGAACCCCGCTCACCGCGACGAGAAGCCCCTAAACGGAGCTTCCCCCGCCAATCTGTGACTGCTGTTGGTTCGTGAGTGAGGAGTTAGATCCAGCGTGTCCACCACTCCAGAGCGACAGTCACGCCGATGCCGGCGATTCGGATGCGTCACCGAGCGACTTGGTGAGTTCGACCTCGATCTTCACTGTGTCGTACGGGACGTGGGGCTTCTTCGCACCATCCTCTTCGTGGAAGTGAACGATTCGATACTCGCCCAGAATCTGGAGATCGTCGTGGACCTGCCGGACGTCCCGGTCGAGGCGGTCGGCAAGGTCGCGCATGCTCTCCGCTGGCGCGTCCATCAGGCTCCGCACCAGCTCCAGCCGGCGGGGCGTGAGGATGCGCTGGAGGCGGCTGGCGTCCTGGAAGTTGATGACGTGCGGCACCTCTTCACCCTGCTCCCACCGCTCCGCACGGTCTAGTGTGCTCTCCTTGTGGTCTTCGAACGGTTTTGATGTGATGCGGAGCATCGAGGGGTACTCAACGTCCTCTGGCGGTTCGTGGGGGTGTTCAGTCGAATTCTTGCTCATGGATGGTTTCGACCTCGTCGAGGAATTTCTGGATGTGTGACCGAAGGCCCTCGAATTCGATACCTTCGACCTCGCCACGGTAGTGGCGGTGGTGTCGCCCAACGCCGTGAGCGTCATTCGTATTGTCGTACCGGAGAATCTCTTCATCTGCCGGTCCGAGGTACTGAAAGCTGTATTTCAGCCCCTCTGGGAACTCGTCGCTCTCCGGTATATCCCAGGCGAGCGCTTCCCATCTGTCGCCTTCAGGGAACTCGTCGTCGCCCTCGAAGATTTTCGTCGCCGGCATCGGAGCACCTGTGTTGTCCACATAGGACAACGGGCGGATGTTTGATAATTGTTGTGGTGGTGGGACAACAGCACCGTCGCAAACACTGCCGGGGAGAGTACACCGATACTCCTTCCGCTTCTGCTCACGCTTACCGATTAACGAGAGTCTCGGCGGGGCCATCCCACTTTTTCGTCGTCGGATTTCCTCGCGAGCCGTCGGCTCGCTGCGGGAACCCTCCTCGCAAAAACGTGGTGAAAAGGCCGCACGCTCGCTCTGCTCGCGTCCGGGTGCTTTTATCGAGTCCGAATCACTGTCACGTCGTCGGCGCTAGATCACACAATAACCGAGTTGACAGAAGGTCCTCCCGGCTGCTTGATACCGACGAAGTACGAGTACGCGTGACTCTCGCCGAAGCCGTCGACCCAGATGGTGTGAATGACCATGAAATCGCGGCCGGGGTTCTTTCGCAGGTCGATCAGCCCAATCGAATCCTCTCCGCCGTCGGGCGCGAGCGATGGTCCTTCGACACTGACGAACTCGCCCGGGATGTCGTAGGTCGTCTCGAACCCCTGGTAGCTGTAGTTACCTCCTGTCGGAGGAGTTGATTGGTCACTGGGGTAATAAAAGGAAGCACGAATCTGTGTCAGCGTCATCTCGCTGGTGCCAGTGTTCCTGAGCGTGATGTCCACGCCATCTCCGTCTTGCACGGAGTCGACGAGCTGGACTTTCCCTGACCCCGGCCCGGGATTCGAGCCAACGAACCCATCATCGTCGGCGTCGTCGTCGGTGACGGCTATCTGGACAGTACTCTGGTCGTTCTGTCGGTCACTGACGGCCTCGACATCTGCACTGGCGGTCACAGTCTGTGTCCCGGCATCCTGCGGAGCGGTGTAGCGAACCATAACCTGCCCGTCTGTCCCAGTTCTGCCCGTCGTCTGTGAGAGATGGCCGTCACTCGTCTCGAAGTCGACGTCGACACCCTTGGCCGGGTTGTTGAAGCGGTCGCGGACCTCGAAGACGAGTCGCTCGCTCTGGCCTGCTCGCAGCGGTGTCTCGCTTCCAGCAATCTGCGTGATGTAGTACGGCTCCATCTGCTGCGACTGCTGACCCACGCCGACGCGGGCGAGCTGGAGGTCGTACTCCACGTCGGGGTCGAACGCCACCGTGAGCGTCCCGTTCGCTACCGTGACGCCGTCCTCGTCGTCGAGCACGTGTCCACCGTTTCGCTGGAACTCGGGTTCGAGAATCGACTCCCACTCCGTCTCCGGAAGTCGAGTCGGCACCGAGACGGTCACAGGTTCGCTGTCGACGCTCTCGACAGAAACCGTCTGTGTCGGCGCGCTCTCGGGTTTGAGCGACACCGTTCGTGTCTCGACACTCGATTCGTGGTAGTCACCACTCAACGCGATGAGTGAGATGCGGTGTCCGTCGACGAAGCCACCCTCATCGAGCGTGAGTGGTCGCTCAAACTCGTTGTAGAGAACGCCGTTCTCGTAGACGGTCGTCGGTGGCGTCGAGTACTCGTTGTAGCGGGGTTCGTAGACGAGCTCGCGGCTCGACCCCTCGATGACCTGGTCTTCGGTGTCGTTCCAGTAGTTGTCTACCCCCTCGATGTCGACGTTTCGGATTTCGAACTCTCCGGAGTCAGTCGTCCTGAGCGTCCCTGCCGGGTCTGTCGGGTTGAACAGCAGCGGTCTGGAGGGGTACCGAACACCGAGTTCGACCGGAACCGTCCTGCTCTGGCCGGTGACCGAACTCCGGTGAATCTCCGTTCCCACCAGTTGCATATCGCTCTGGACGCGCTCGTTGTGCTGGACCTCGACCGCCTGGTTCCATCCCGGAACTGCAGTCAACTGCACGAGTGCCAGTAACGCGATGATGAGCCCAAACATCAACACGACGCCCACCACTGCCGCCTGTCCTCGACAGCCACCGACGAGGCGCTTGTGGCGGGAACTCCCGGCAGTCATAGTACAGTAAACGTCAAGAACGCGAGCAGTATAAGTACGATGCTGTATTTCAACCCGGTCTGGACGCTGTTGTCCGAGAGCAGACCCGAAATCAGGCCGGTTCCGAGCGCCTGAACGATGACTGCGTGATAGAACAGCACCCGGTACTCGTCGATAGGGATGTCGACCAGCGAGGTCGGGCCGTCGATCGCTGCCTGCTCGCCCGGTGGTTCTGGCAACTCCGAAATAGGGGTCAGGTAGCTCTGCTCGAGGATGACTATGACCCCCAGAAAGACGAGGTAGCTGATTATCACAACCGCAACGTAGGACATCATCTCTTGCTGGCGCTTTCTGATGAGTCGAAAGCGATTTCGGGTGTCTTCTGCTGCGATTCGGAGCACTTTCGAGAGGTCAGTCGTCGAGCGGCGTCCCTCGGCGATGAGTTTGATAGTCCGTGACAGTGCGGGGACGTCGAGACGGTTGCCGAATCGGAGCAAGGCTGCGGAGGGGTCGTTGCTCCAGCGGATGTCGTTTCGCAGAATACGAAGCTCTCTCGCGTAGTAACCTGAGGAGGTCCGGGCGATGACTCCGAGAGCGTCACCGAGAGAGATACCCATGCTGTTGGCCGAGGAGAGCACGTTCAGCGTGTTCGGGAACCGTTCGGTGATCTCTTTTTTGTGTCGTTGGTTCAGTTCGTGCACCACGGCGACCGGCACACAGATCACGAGAATCGGGAGTACTACCACACGGTTCGTCGCGGCAACTGGCTCTGTGGCCCACCCGCTTGCAGCGAACGGAATTGCATCGCGGGCGTACAGCGCTCCGAGATACAGCGCCGTTACGGGAGCGCTCACGAGCAGGGTCCGGGTCGGCTTCGCGCGGAAGTATTCGAGGGGGTTGTTGAGTCGACGGCGGATTGCCTTGAGTCGATACAGCAAGCGAAACGTCCGGTGCTCGCTGTCTTCGAGACCGTCTTCGGCGCTGTCGTCACTGGGAAGAACGTTCGTTTCGTCGACCCGCAGCCTCATCGAGTCCTCGACGTATGGGTCGAGAAGCGTCGAGAGCAAGACTGCAAACCCCAC
>PUMG01000146.1 GCA_003551265.1 Halovenus sp. | reverse complement strand
GGCTTCCGGACGGTCGCAGACCACGGGGACAACTTCGAGATGCGACTCGACCTCGAAGAACCGCTCCTCGAGCAGGTTCAGGCCCCGCCCGCCCAGCGGTAGTGCCGAACGGCAATATTCAGGTCCTCATGTCCGTCTGTCAGTCTCGGTCTAGAAACGCACTCATTCCCTCCAGCGCCTCGTCGGTCTGTATCTGTTCGACGAACGCCTGTTTTTCAGCGTCGAGCGCCGCCGCAACCTCCTCCGGGTCGGGTCTCACCAGCCGTTTCGCCCGCTTGATGGAGCCCTGTTTCAGGCTCCCGATTCGTGCTGCTACCGACTGTGCGCGCTCGCTCGCGTCGTCTTCAACCAGTTCGCTGGCCAGCCCCCACTGGACAGCCTGTTCGGGAGTGATCGTCTCGTTCGTCGAGAGTACACGCATCGTTCGCTTCCGCCCGATTATTCCGGGAAGGAGAGCCGTCCAGCCGCCGTCCGGACTGTATCCGACAACTGGATAGTACGGAGTAATCGTCGCAGCATCCGTCAGGATGACGATATCTGAAGCCAGTACCAGTCCGAGTGAGCCACCGGTCACCTGTCCATCGACGGCAGTGACGACCGGCTGGGGTGTCCGGAGCAGTGCGAGTATCACCTCGTTCAGCAGTCCAACCGTGCGCTCGGCGTAAGCTGTGATGTCGTCTCTGTGCTCGTAGAAGGCAGTGACGTCACCACCGGTCGAAAAGCTCGATCCCGCCGTCTGCAGCACGAGAACCCGGACAGTGGAATCGGAAGCCGCCGTCGAAACTGCCGAACGCAGTTCGGAGAGCAACGCTGGAACGAGGCTGTTGTGTCGGTCGGCCCGGTCGATTGTGATTGTGGCGACGGCGTCAGAGACGACCACGTCGACGTAGCTGTTCACAGTCACTCACTCCGCCCGTCGCTGAAGTTCGGGACGTTCGACTTTCCCGGCTGCGTTTCGTGGCAACTCTTCGAGGAACTCGACCGACGCAGGCACCTTGTACGACGCGAGACGCTCCGAGCAGAACGCCAGCACGTCCTCGCCGGTCAGCGTCTCCCTGGTGACGACGAACGCCTTCCCGACCTGGCCCCACTCTTCGTTGGAGACGCCGATGACGGCTGCCTCGACGACTGTGGGATGGTCCTCCAGCACAGTCTCGATCTCTGCGGGATAGACGTTCTCGCCGCCGGAGATGAACATGTTCTTCATCCGGTCGACGAGATAGACGTACCCGTCCTCGTCGCGTCGGGCGACGTCGCCGGTGTGGAGCCAGTCGTCGGTGAACGCCTCTCGCTGTGCCTCGGCGTTCTCCCAGTATCCTGGCGTCACGCCTGGCCCTCTGACGAGCAACTCGCCGCTGTCACCTTCGTCGACGTCCTCGCCGTCGCGGTCGACGATGCGGATGTCGACGAACGGCGCTGGCTGTCCGATGGAGCCTGCTTTCTCCAGCGCACGCTCGCGGTCGATGAGAAACAGCGTCGGGCCGGTCTCGGTCATCCCCATCCCCTGCCGGATGACGATGCCTTCCTCGGCGTAGGACTCGATGAGACTGACCGGCATCGGCGCGCCGCCGGTCGACCACGACCGCACCGACGAGAGCGCACCCCCGTCGAATCCCTGCTCTTCGAAGAGCGCCCGGTAGATGGCAGGGACGCCGAAGAACACGGTTGCCCGCTCTTCGAGAATATCGAGCGTGCGTTCCGGGTCGAACTCGGGTTGCACGAGCGCGGTTCCGCCCACGATGAGCGTCGGGTTCGTATAGAGGTTGAGCCCCCCGGTGTGGAAAAACGGCAACACGTTGAGCGTGGTGTCTGCGGACGTCAACGCTATCGACAGCCCGATGTTGAGGTAGTTGTACAGCACCATGTCGAACGTCTGGCGGACGCCTTTTGGCCGTCCGGTCGTCCCCGACGTGTACAGCAACCCCCACGTGTCGGCCCGGTCGCGCGAGGGGAGCGTTCGGCGCTGACCGCTCGCTGTTTCGAGTGTCTCCTCGTAGTGCCAGTCCTCCCCCGAGACAGGGTCACCTTCGCCTGCACTCACGGGGTCAGCGAGTGCGACGTAGTGCTCGATGTCGACCGTCTCCCGGAGCGTTTCGACGGTCTCTGCGAACGCCGGGTCGTACAGCAGAACCGTTGGGTCGGCGTCGTCGACGATGTATTCGAGTTCAGGTGGTGCGAGTCGCCAGTTCAGCGCGACGTACAGCGCCTGGGCTTTCGCACAGCCGTACAGCACCTCGACGTACGCAGGTGAGTTCCGCGAGAGAATCGCAACCCGTGCGCCAGCATCGACCGCAAGCTCGTCGGTGAGGAACTCGGCGAAGCGACTCGCTCGGTCGTCGAACTCCTCGTAGGTTAGCTCCTCACCGGTTGCGGTGTTCACCAGTGCTGTTCGTTCGGGTGTTCGGTCGGCGTGACTCGATACCCAGTCGAACGCGTTGGTGTTCATACGAGAACGTTCTCTGCGGGTGTCCTAAAGTGCGTAGGTTACCATGTCAACAACGGCCGTTCCGAAACAACTTTCAGTCGCTCACGGTGTACTCCGACAGGATAGCACATGCAGCCCCACCCTGCGAGAGACGGTAGCGAGACAGGGCCAGTCACGAGCGTCCCTACGAGGTGGACGGGATGACGAGCGTCGGTCTCACCGGCTACGGAACCTACGTTCCCGAACCCGTTCTGACTGGCGAAGAGATTGCCGCACAGAGCGGAATTCCCGAGGAGGTTGTCGTCGAGAAGATGGGTCTGCGACAGAAGCACGTCTGTGCGCCGGGTGAGGACCACGTGAGCGATATGTGCGTCGCTGCGGGGGAGAAAGCGCTGGCGAAGGCAGACATCGACCCAGAGAGTCTCGACCTGGTGTTGTATCACGGAAGCGAGTACAAAGACTACGTGGTCTGGTCTGCGGCGGCACACATCTGCGAGCGACTCGGTGCCGAGAACGCCTTTGCGACCGAGAGCCACACGCTGTGTGCCAGCGCACCGATCGCCGTCCGACAGGTCGCTGCACAGCTTCAGGTCGACCACATCGACGCCGCGTTGCTCGTGACCGCCAGCCGCGAGGAGGAACTCCTCGAGTACACCAACGAGCGCTCGTCGTTCATGTTCAACTTCGGCTCCGGCGCAAGCGCGATGGTGCTCGAATCAGAGCCAGGCCCGCGGGCGCTCGCTACCGTCAACGAGAGTGCCGCCGTCACAGATGGCTCCTTCGCCGAGGACGTAATCATGCACGCAGGCGGCAGTCTCGAACCGCCGTCTCCCGAAACGGTCGAACAGGACCGCCACCGCCTGGATGTGCCGGACCCCGACGGGATGAAAGAGCGACTGGGCCCGGTCTCGCTGGCGAACTTCCTCGATGTCGCGGACACAGCGCTCGAACGCTCGGGCTTTGCGCGTGAGGACATCGACTTCGTCGCGCTCACGCACATGAAACGCTCGTTCCACCAGCTAGTGTGTGACGAACTCGGTCTCGACGCCGAGACAGAGAGTCACTACCTCGACGAGTACGGCCACGTCCAGAGCGCAGACCAGATTCTCGCACTCGACGCCGCAGTGCGCGAGAAGCGACTCGACCCAGGAGATGTCGTCTGCTTTCTCGCCGCCGGAACCGGATACACCTGGTCGGCTTCAATTCTGACCTGGCACGGCGTCCGATAATTCCCCTCAGTTTTTCTCAACGTCGTCGAGTCGGTTGATCGCCTCCACTGCCGCATCGAGAATCTTCCGTTCCCCTCGGCGGAGATTCCCCGAGACGGCGGCTTTCGAGATGTCGAACTCGCCGGCGAGATGTTCGAGCGTCGTGTTCCGTGGCGTCTCGTAGTAGCCCCGTGTCGAGGCACGCTGGAGCGTCTTGCGTTCGGTCTCGGTCAGTGAGCGACAACCGTCGAGCAAGTGAAGCGCGCTCTGTGAGTTCTCCAGCAGGTCGAACAGACTCGTCGCGTCGAAGCGCTCGCGTTCCTCGACCGCGAAGTCGTTGTTCCGTTCGAGTTCGGCGAGCGTCGCGTTCTCGTCGTCGTCGCTGTCGAAGCCGACGTGCCACGTCTCGCGGCCGTCTTCAATCTGGAACGGTCCCGTGATGTATCCCCCGTTTCGCTGAATCGTCCGCATCGCATCTGTCTGCTCGATGTTCGTGCTGATGTGTGCGACGTTCTCGCGTTTCGAGAGAATCGAACACGTCCGCATGTTCCGGTGGTCCCGAAGCTCGTGCAACCCCCGTTCGAGCGTCCCCCGCGAGTCCCCCCTGGCGACCAACCGCACCTCAAGCTCCTCGGCGTCGGTGTCCAGTTGCCACTGAACCGCCGAGAACGCGACGTCGACGTCGTCCGTCGTGTCGATGAACGGACAGTCGTACTGTCGCATGTCCATGTTCAGGTCTATCATGCTGGATGCTACCTACGGTTCAAACATTATAAAGTATGAGGGACACATACTGTGGGTTGGACAGTCTGGGTGTTCACTTCCCAATAGTATAACAAAACATATGTTAAGATATACTTTATGTTTGTATTAAGATAAAAGCCGTACACTCCGGAGGAGTCATATATATATATATCTGTCGCGTATGTTAACTATGGCGGACTCTGCAAGAGTTGTCGTCGACCCATCCGGTATCGTACAGTACGCAAACAGCGCGTTCTGCGCCGTCGTGGGGGTCGATTCGCCGTCAGACGTCGTCGAGCGTCCTCTTGCAGATTTTGTCGCAGACACCGACCATGACATCCTGAGAACTCATCTCGGTCGGTTTTCGAACGGCAACACGGGGACACTGGGTCTCAGACTCGAACTCGACACCGAAGACCGCAGAGAACTCATCGGGGTGAGTTGGCTAGTTCCGTGGGAAGGAGAAAAACACGTACAGACGACCTTCATCGACACGCTCGTGAGCGCGGACTCGGAGGTACAAGAGATGGCTATGCACGAGGCACCGGTGGGCATCACGATTGCAGACATCTCCGAGGAAGACGACCCGCTCATCTACGTGAACGACGCGTTCGTCAGGCTCACTGGCTACCCCCGCAGAGAGATACTCGGACAGAACTGTCGGTTCCTCCAGGGCGAGTTGACGCGGGAGGAACCCGTCGCCAGAATGCGCGCGGCTATCGACGCCAGAGAACCCGTCAGCGTCGAGTTACGGAACTACCACAAAGACGGGTCGATGTTCTGGAACCGGGTGACGCTCGTGCCGGTCACAGATGAATCCGGTGAGACGACGCACTTTCTCGGCTATCAGCAAGACGTCTCGGAGAAGAAACTCACCGAGCGCGAGCGCCTGCTGTTCGAGCGCCACGCCGAGGCCTCCAGTCAGATGATGTTCGTCACCGACAGGGAGGGTACAATCGAGTACGTCAACCCGGCGTTCGAACGGACGACCGGCTACTCAGCTGACGAAGTTATCGGGAAGAACCCTCGCGTGCTCAAATCCGACGAACACGACGAGCAGTTCTACGAGGAGTTGTGGGAGACAATCACGGCAGGCGATACCTGGGAAGGAGAGGTAACCAACCGCACGAAGTTCGGAGAGTTGTATCACGTCCACCAGCGGATCGTCCCAATCGTCGACGACCGCAACCGGATAACACATTTCACCGCGATTCACCGCAACGTCACGGACGAGCATCTCACAGAGCAGGTTCTCAGCGTGCTCGACCGCGTATTTCGGCACAACGTCCGAACCTCGCTCACCGTCATCGAGGGCTTTTCCGAGGTGCTCGAACGCGAAACCGACGAGTCGAAACGGCGCGCTGCACTGGCATCGATACGTCAGCGGACGAGACACCTGAAGAAGATAAGCGACCAGCTAACGACGATTCGCCGGGTTTTGCAGGCGAAAAAAGAGCCGTCCTCTCTCAGCGTTGAGCACATCGAGGGCATCGTCACGCAGCTGCAGGATATCCACGACGGGGTGGTCATCGCGCTCTCGGTGGAAACCAGCGGCGACCGTGAAATCAAAAACTGGGCTATCTTTGAGCTGGCACTGAAAGTCGGTATCGAGAACGCAGTGGCTCACTGTGACCAGGAGACACCCTGCATTGACATCACCGTCAGACAGCACGCAGACCGCGATACAGTGTATGTCGATATCGTAGATAACGGACCGGGCATCCCCAGGAGCGAGTGGGAAATCGTCACATCCGGGGTCGAGACGCCGCTGGAACACACCACCGGTATCGGACTCTGGATACTCTACTGGGCGATTACCTCTCTTGGCGGGACGGTCGAACACAACCTGAACGAGCCACATGGTACGGTACTCACCCTGGAGATTCCGATCATCCCCGCCCGGGATTAAACATGTTAACACGTGAGTTTTCGGTGTTTGCAGTCCATATTTTACAGAATGACAGTCGACGACGTCACGCCACCCGACATCACTGCCGACCAGATTCACACCGTCGACGACAGCGACTTCCACGCCGGACACTGCTGCCTCGTCACGGGTGCCGGGTCGGGCATTGGCCAGGCAACGGCACTGGCACTCGCGGCGAACGGACTTACCGTCGTGGCCAGCGACATCGACGAGGATGGACTGCTCGAAACCAGCGAGAGAGCCGCCGAACTCGACACTGCCGGAACAGTCCAGACCGTAACAGCCGACCTCACCGAGGACGACGACATCGAACGCCTCGTCGAGGAGGCGGCGGGCTACGGTGATATCAAATATCTCGCGAACATTGCAGGGCTGCAACACATCGATGCCATCGAGGCGTTTCCGATGGACGTCTACGACACGATTCACGGCGTCATGGTTCGTGCGCCGCTGTACCTCTCGAAACTGTGTCTGCCCCACATCAGAGACACCGACGATGGCAGGGGTGCAATCGGGAACATGGCGTCGGTCCACGGCCACTACGTCACTGCCGAGAAGGTCGGCTACAACGTCTCGAAGTTCGCCATCCGTGGTCTCACCCGGTCGATTGCGGCCGAGGGCAACGGCGAAGTCCGCTCGTTCTCTATCAGCACGGGCTACGTCGCCACACCGCTGGTGACCGAACAGATTCCCGACACGGCCGAGAGTCGAAACCTCTCTCCACAGGAGGTCGTCGAGGACGTCATGCTCGGACAGGCCCGGACGAAAGAGTTGATGCATCCTGTCGACGTCGCCAACCTGTTCGTCCTCGGCTTCTCGAAGCTCTCCCGTCACCTGAACGGCGGCGACCTCCTGTTCGACGGCGGGATGACCCACACCTACGAATAAAATACCACCGAGTGAGACACTAACGCATGACCGTCCACCATCACAGTGACCGTCCGTACGAGTGGGTTGGCTCACTGAGCGCAAAGCGTGCAGCCCTCACACCCGACCGGGTCGGACTGGTCGACGCCGACACCGGAGCGGAGTACACCTACGCCGAACTCGACCGACGAGCGAACCGGAGCGCTCGCCTGCTGGCGCGCTTCGGCGTCGAGAAAGGCGACAGGGTGGCCGTCGTCTCGCGTAACCGTCCCGAACAGGTCGACTGGTACTTCGCCACCGCGAAACTCGGTGCAGTTCTCGCGCCGCTGTCTCACCGCCTCGCGCCGCGTGAACTCGCGGCGATGCTCGACGACATCGAGCCACGACTCCTCATCGTCGAGACGCCGTTCGTGGCCGACGTTCGCGATGCCCTCGAACGAGACGATGCCCCGACAGTGGATTCGCTTCTCTCCCTCCGCGACGAGGGTGACACGGTCGAAACAGAGCGATTCCAGCCATACGACGAGGTGCTCCCCGAGGACGACTCACCTGTCGATGTGACTGATATCGCCCTCTCCGACCCCCATCTGTTCTTGCACACTGGGGGGTCGACCGGACTGCCGAAACAGGTAGTCCAGACCCACGGTGCCATCGCGTGGAACGCGTTCAACACGGTTCTCTCGTGGGGGTTGCGCCCCGACGACGTCACGCCGATGATATTCCCGTTCTTCCACACCGGCGGGTGGAACGTACTCACGATTGCGCTGTTCCACCTCGGGGGAACAGTCGTCATCTCGCGTGAGGTCGACCCCGGCGACGTCCTCTCGACAGTCGAACAGCGAGCGGCGACGGTGTTCGTCTCGGTTCCCGCAGTGTTGCGGTTCATGGTCGAACACGACGACTGGGAGCGCACGGACCTCTCGTCGTTGCGTTTCGTCAAAAGCGGTGGCGGGCCGTGTCGTGACGCAATCATCGAGGCCTGGAGCGAGCGCGGCCTCGAAATCTCACAGGGCTACGGGTTGACCGAGTGTGGACCCAACAACTTCGCCATGCCCGAGGGGTTTCCGCGTGAGAAGACAGACAGCATCGGCGTTCCCGGGCTGTACGTCGACGCCCGCGTCGTCGACGACGAGGGTGCCGTCGTTCCGCCTGGTGAGGTTGGCGAACTCGAACTGGCGAGTCCCCACGCCTCCGATGGCTACTGGCGAAACGAGGAGGCGACCGCCGAAACGTTCGGCAGAGTCACCGAAGAAACGGATGCGAACGGAGATGACGCCTGGGTGTCGACGGGTGACCTGGCGAGGACCGACGAAGAGGGATACTTCTACATCGAGGGTCGCAAGAAGAACATGTTCGTCTCCGGTGGCGAGAACGTCTATCCCCCGGAGGTCGAGAGCGTCATCACCGACCATCCGAAGGTTGACGAGGCAGTCGTGGTTCCAGTCCCCGACGACCGCTGGGGCGAGGTCGGCAAAGCCGTCGTCGAGGGAGACGAGTCGTTGACGCTCGAAGAGCTTCGGACGTTCCTCGACGGGAGACTGGCCCGGTTCAAAATCCCCCGGTATCTGGCGTTCGTCGACGAGATGCCGACGAGTGGGCCGTCGAAAATCGATAGACAGGCTGTCGAAGCAGCGTTCGGTGGAGATACAGGCAGTACCGAACGCTAGCGACTCGTGTTACCGCACAACGGTGACCGGAACGGGTGAGCGGCGCGTGATTCGCTCGGCGACGCTTCCGAGGAGGACACGTGTTGCGCCTTTCCGGCCGTGGCTTCCGACGACGATATGGTCGACGTCGTGCTCGTCGGCGTAGGAGAGAACCGAGCGACTCACCTGTCCGACGACGTGGTCGGTTTCGATGTCGACACCGTGGTCATCGACGTGCTCACACATCTCATCAAGGAGGCGTTCTGCGCGGGCTTGCTGTGCCTCTATCACCGCACCGTAGTCTATCACCCCATCTTCGAAGCCGACGGCACCGTATACGCTCCGGGGGTCGATGACGTGTAGTGCAGTAATCTTCGCGTCTGCGTGCTCCGTGACCGCGAATTCGAGGGCGTGAGCTGCTGGGTCAGAGTCGTCGACCGCAACGAGTACGTGATTCACCATATACACTCATTCGACGCCGTGGCATAAAATCATAGAGGGATTCACGGACCTGTACAGAGATTCTCGCCACAAGTGCGGCGAGAAATCTCTGATGACGGACGGGGATCCCTATACGACGCTGTCGCGAATGCTGACAGCCATCCCGGTGTCGAACGCGAGCATCCCCTCCCCGGAGAGTTCTGCCCGACCAACTGCGAGAAGGCGGCCGTCGTCGTGTGTCACCATCACCTCATCATGCGGGCGGATTCGCTCGTCCGCACGGACCACGAACCTGGCGAAGGCGTTGCGCCCTTCCAGAACGTACGGCTCGCTCTCGTCCCCGACAGCGACGGTGTACGCGCCGTCCGAGAGCGCAGCGTGCAGTCGTTTGCCACCCTCGATACCGAGTCTGAACCGTCCGTCACGCTCGTAGGTGGCGATTCGCCCGTTCTCGGCACGTATCTGTCGGGGTCTCCCCGAACTCGTCCGGGTGAACTCGATGTCGTCGTCCGAGGGGAACAGCGCCTCGCCTGCTTCGGTTCCGAACTGGTACTGTGCAACGGTTCTGAGGTCGGCCAGACGAGTGGTCATTGAGCAACGCTCTCCTCGCCTGTCTCGGCGTTCTCCACAGTCAGTTTCAGAATGTACGGCGTCGCCACGGCGTCGACAGCCGCGATTGCGACAATCAGCCACCGGAGGAGTGTGTCCTCGACGACGAAAAAGGCGATGAACACGAGGACGAGGGCACCGGAGAGACCGATCAGGATACGAATGTTCGGGTTCGCGAACGGATGCTCTTGGGGATTCATCGCTCGATACTGATATCCCGACGTATAAAATGCTGTCACTCCTCGCCCAGTCGGGTGCCGTCGACGTACAGGCTCTCGGGTGGTGGGCGGCCCTCATCGTAGGTGTCGTGGTACTCCATGAGTTGAAACAGCGTCCCGGTCGGGTTCGACGGCGAGAGGAACGCCTCCGTCCAGTCGGGGAACTCCTCGTACTCGACAACGCGGAATCCCGCTGCGTCGAGTGATGCAACGACAGCATCGATGTCTGCGACTTCGAGCGTGACGTGGTGCAGTCCCGGACCGTGCTCGTCGAGAAACCGGGTGAGGAACGTCTCCTCGGTTTCGGGTGCGATGAGTTCCAGACGCGAGGCGTCCCGGCCGAAGTCGTACTGCGCCCACCGGAACCGCCCCTCGACTGACTCCTCGATGAGTTTCTGACAGCCGAGCGCGAACAACACAGGTTCTGCCTCGGCTATCGACTCGACGGCGATGCCCGCGTGGTCGACGCGTATCGGTGTATCGTGTGTTGGTGTGTCGTGTGTCATTCTCTCGTCGGTGTCTGGTTGCATTCCCGACCGTTCGGTTGTACGAAACTCGCTGTGAGCGTTCTAGACGCTGACCCCGAGGTGTCGGTCGAGAATCTCCCTGTTCTCTTCGAGGGCGGCAGAGGTCCCCTCCCAGACGATCTGTCCCCGGTCGATGACGTAGTTCCTGTCGGCCAGTTCGAGGCTCACGTGGACGTTCTGTTCGACGAGCAAGACCGTGATACCTCGGTCGTTGAGGTCCTCAATGATGTCCATCACGTCCTGGACGATGTAGGGCGCGAGCCCTTCCGTCGGTTCGTCGAGCAGCATGAGGTCGGCACCAGCTACCATCGAACGGGCGATTGCGAGCATCTGCTGTTCACCACCCGAGAGCGAGGAACCGGGGTTGTTCACCCGCTCTGCCAGATTCTCGAACGTGTCCAGCGCCTCGTCGACCGAGATGGCGTACGCCTCGTCGTCCTCGGCACCGCCGAACGCAGCAAGCCGGAGGTTCTCCAGCACCGAGAGCTCCGGGAATATCTGGCGCTCTTCGGGGACGAGCGAGATGCCCCGCTTGGCAGTCGCTGTTGCATCGAGGCTGGTGATATCCTCACCACGGTAGACGACCGACCCCGACGTGGGTGGCAAGATGCCGTTTATCGTTCGCAGCGTCGTCGTTTTGCCAGCACCGTTTCGGCCGACGAGTGAGACGATTTCACCTTCGTCGATAGACAGCGAGAGACCACGAAGCACCTGGGTCTCGCCGTAGCCAGCGTCGACGTTCTCCACCGACAGAACTGGCTGTTCGCTCGTCTCGCGTTCACTTCCTTCTCCATCGTCCGTGTCTGTGTCGCTCATTATGCCATCCCTCCGAGATAGGCGTCCTGTACGTCCTGGTCGTTGGCAATCTCTTCTGGCGTTCCCTCCGCCAGGACCTGTCCGTGATTCAAGACGGTGATGGAATCAGAGATCTCCATCACGAGTTCGAT
>PUMG01000174.1 GCA_003551265.1 Halovenus sp. | reverse complement strand
TGTTCTTCGGGACGCCGGACCCGAGCGAGCCGTTTTACGACCCCGAAGTCGACGACCCGGCGACCGTCGGCGTCCTGGCAGATGCGTTCACCGACGCTGGCTTCGTGCTCACCGCCGTCGAACAGGTTCACGACCAGGTTGGGGTACTCGTCGGGGAACGACCAGCGTAGTTCAAGGGCGTGTGGCCCGAAAGAGACAGTAGCTGATGAAACACCTTCCGAAACACCTCCAGCCCCGCTGGCGGTATCTGGCCATCCGCCTCGAGACGTGGCCCGACGAGACGCTCTCGCGTGACGACTTCCAGCGAGCCGTGTGGTACAGCGCACAGAACCTGCTCGGAGACACCGGGAGCGCCGCTGTCGACCTATCCGTGTTACGATTTCGGTTCGAACACGGCGACGGTCGGGCGCTCGTTCGAGTCCGGCGAGGACACGTCGACGAGGCGAGAGCAGCACTGGCGTGTGTCGAGCGCGTCGCGGGTGTCGACGTGGGCATTCGCGTGCTCGGCGTGGCCGGGACAGTTCGAAGCTGTGAGGAAAAGTATATGGGTCACGCACCGATAGACCCGGGCAAGAGACACGTCGTGTTCGAAGGCGCTTCCCGGCCCGGGTTTGTGCGTGACGGACGCATCGACATCGAGACGGATGCAGCCTACACGGGTGCGACAAACCTCGACATTGAGTAATCATGCAGGGTCAAAATCAACAGCAGGCGTACGACAGGGGGATAACGATCTTCTCCCCGGACGGACGTCTCTATCAGGTCGAATACGCGCGCGAAGCAGTCAAGCGCGGCACAGCAAGCATCGGCGTTCGAACGACCGGCGGTGTCGTCCTCGCGGTCGACAAACGGATTCGGTCGCCGCTGATGGAGCGCGACAGCGTCGAGAAGATACACAAAGCCGACGACCACATCGGCATCGCCAGCGCGGGCCACGTCGCAGACGCACGCCAGCTCATCGACTTCGCCCGCCGCCAGGCACAGGTGAACGAACTCCGCTACGGCGAACCGATTGCCGTCGAAACACTCACCAAAGAGGTCACCGACTTCATCCAGCAGTACACGCAGGTCGGCGGCGCTCGCCCGTTCGGCGTGTCGCTCATCATCGCGGGTATCGCAAACGGGAAACCCCGACTCTACGAAACCGACCCCTCGGGAACACCGTACGAGTGGAAAGCGCTCGCTGTCGGCTCGGACCGGGCAGACATCCGTGACTATCTCGAAGAGCACTACCGAGACGACGCTGACCTCGACGGCGGCATCAAACTCGCGCTGGAAGCGCTTGCCTCCGTCAACGACGGTGAACTCAGTCCCGAAGGCATCGGTATGGCGACCATAGACGTCGAGACCGAACAGTTCCACCACCTCACCGACGACGACAAACGCGAGTATCTCGAGGAGTTCGAACTACTCGAGTCCGACGACGACGAAGAAAGCGACGAGTAGCGCAACAGCGCACGCTTTTATATCGGTCTGTTCACTCACGGCGGAGCGCTTCTATCGGGTCGACGCTGGCCGCACGCCAGGCGGGGTACAGCCCAGAGAGGACCCCGACGACGACGCCAACGACGACAGCGATGACAACCCAGTCGACCGGGTAGGCCATCGGCCAGCCGAGGAACCAGATGCCGAGATACCCGCCCCCGAGACCGACGAGAACGCCGAAGACGGCACCGATGATCCCGAGGATGAGCGACTCGACCAGAAACAGCTGTACGATGTCGCGCTTTCGGGCCCCGACAGCTTTCATGATGCCGATTTCACGTGTTCGCTCGGTGACGCTCACTATCATGATGTTGGCGATGCCGATGGAGCCGACGAGCAGCGAGATACCGGCAATGCCCCCGAGAAGCAGCGCGAACTGGTCGATGATGTCGGTCACCTGCTCGACGATGTCCTCGACAGTCTGGACCTGTATCGTGTGGTCTTCGTCTTTGAGGTGCTGGGCGTCCGAGTCGCTCTCGAAGAACGTCTCGACATCGTCCTGTAGCTCGTCGAGTTCCTCAAAGTCAGATCCGGCAACGACGAGCATCGAGTATCCCCGCTCCTGGGTACCACCAGGTGTCTCGATGGTGGTCCGGTAGTGTGGCTCTATCGGGAGGTAGACCGTCGGGGTGAGGAGGTCGCCAGTATCGTCGTCGACGATGCCGCTCACTTCGACGGTCGTCTCGGTGTCGTCCTCCAGCCGAATACTGAGTTCGTCACCGACTGAGAGCGGTTCGTCGAAGCGCTCGACCAGGAGTTCGTTCACGACTGCCTCGTCCTCACCGTCGAACACGTCGCCCTCGACGACGTCGACGAATTCGTCCTCGAACCACTCGGGAACAGTCGCATCGACGCCGAATTCACCCCCGAACCCGCCGCTACTGAGCAGTCGCTCGTCGCCGTGGCTCAACTGTACCGCCGATAGGCTCGCCTGTGGTGCGACGTACTCGACACGGTCGCGAGTTTCGAGCGCCTCGACGTCGCTCTGGGTGTAGATCGGTGTCTGGATGAACTGGACACCGAAACCGTCCTCCGGCGTGGTCTGTGTGGTAACTTGCACCAGCGGCTCCTCTTCTTCCTCGACATCGCCGAGAATATCCCCCTCGAACCCGCCACCGAGCACCATGAACACGATGACGGCCCCGATTCCGATGATGAGACCGAGCGTCGTGAGCGTCGACCGGAGTTTATGGCCGGTAATCGCACGCCAGCTGATGCGAACGCTCTCTGTTATCTTCATGCTGACTCCCCTCCGGTCTCCTCGAGCGTCTCGACTTCCTCAATCTCCCCGTCCACGAGATGGATAATCTGCTCGGCCTGCTCTGCAATGTGGCGCTCGTGGGTCACCATCAGAATCGTCCGCCCTTCCTCGTGGAGTTCGGAGAAGATGCCCATAATCTCTGCCCCAGTGTCGGTATCGAGGTTCCCGGTCGGCTCGTCGGCGAGTATCAGCGACGGTTCGTTGACGAGCGCGCGTGCAATCGCCACACGCTGGCGCTGTCCTCCCGAAAGCTCGGGCGGCGTGTGGTCGAGTCTGTCTCCGAGTCCCACTCGCTCTAGCAACTGCTGTGCGCGGTCACGCCGGTTCTCCTCGACGGCGCTGTGGAATACCATCGGCATGGTGACGTTCTCGGCAGCCGTCAGACGCGGCAGCAGGTTGAACTGCTGGAAGATGAACCCCAGTTCCGTACCACGGAGTCGTGCTCGCTCACTACCCGAGAGTTCCATGACGTTCTCACCGCTAATCTCGACGACTCCCGCATCCGGCGTATCGAGACAGCCGAGCATGTTCATCAGCGTACTCTTGCCCGAACCGCTCGGTCCCATCACGGCGGTGAACGACCCCTCGGGAAGTGAGAGTGAGACGCCGTCGAGTGCGTGAACTGGTTCGCCCAGAAAGTACGTTCGACGAACGTCTCTCATCGACACGAGGGCACTACCGTCGGTCTCTCCTGTGAGTTCGTGAGCACTCCCTGCTCTCGTCATCCCACCGCACCTCCGAAACTGTGTACTTTCCTCATACCTTGTCTGAACGAACGACCCCTCTCACAATAGTCGTGAGTGCTAGCAGTGAAGAATCTAGTGTGGCTACTGTTCTAGGAGCGCAGAGTCGGCTTCACCGGTCAGTTGTCGTCTTTGCCCTCGTCGTCTACATCCTCGAAATCGGCGTCGACGTACTCCTCGCCCACGTTCTCGCCAGCACCGGCCCCTGCACCAGCCCCACCCGGACCCGCACCACCGACACCAGCACCAGGACCGGCACCAGCGCCAGGACCGGCACCAGCGCCACCCTGACCTGCACCCGGACCCGCGCCGCCTGCCTCTGCAGCCTGCTGTGCCTGTTGCTGATAGAGCTGCTTGCCTATCTCCTGCAGTTCCTCCGAAAGCGCCTCGGTCGCGTCTTCGAGGTCTGCTTTCGTCGCCTCGTCGTCTTCGAGCAACTCCTCGACCGCTTCGATCTGCTCTTCGATTCGTTCTGTGACGTCCTCGTCAAGACTGTCCTCGTTCTCTTCGAGAAGTGTCTCGGCGCGACGGACCGAGGCTTCCGCCTCGTTGCGAGCCTCGATGCGCTCACGACGCTTTTTGTCCTCCTCTTTGTGCTTTTCGGCTTCTTCTTGCATCGCTTCGATCTCGTCGTCTGAGAGACCAGCGCCACCCTCGATGGTGATGTCCTCTCTGGTTCCGGAGGCTTTGTCCTCGGCCTCGACGTTGACGATGCCGTTGTTGTCGATGGAGAAGGTAACCTCGATCTGCGGGATGCCCGCAGGCGATGGAGGAATGCCGGTGAGGCTGAACTCGCCGAGCAGTTCGTTCTCGGCGGCGATTTCACGCTCACCCTGGAAGACGCGAATCTGGACCATCGGCTGGTTGTCCTGTGCGGTCGTGAATATCTTCGACTCCTCCGTCGGGATCGAGGTGTTCTTCTCGATGAGCCGCTCGAACAGGCCACCTTTCACCTCGACACCGAGTGACAGCGGCGTCACGTCGACCAGAACAATGTCGTCGACATCACCAGCGAGCACACCACCCTGGACGGCCGCACCCAGTGCGACAACCTCGTCGGGGTTGACGTTCTTCCGTGGTTCCTGGCCGGTCACCTCCTCGACTTGCTCCTGAATCATCGGCATCCGCGTCGACCCGCCGACGAGAATGACCTCGTCGATGTCCTCCTCGGACAGTCCAGCGTCCTCCATCGCGACCCGCGTCGGTTCGACGGTTCGCTCGACGAGGTCCTCCGTGAGCGACTCGAACGTTGCCCGCGTGAGCGACGCCTCGAGGTCTTTGGGACCGCTGTCGTCCGCCGCGATGAACGGGAGCGTGATCTTCGTCTCCTTGCGGTTCGAAAGCTCGATTTTCGCCTCCTCTGCGGCCTCGGTGAGACGCTGGAGGGCCTGGCGGTCCTCACGGAGGTCGATACCGTGTTCGCTCTCGAAATCGTCTGCCAGCCAGTCGATTATCGCCCAGTCCCAGTCGTCGCCACCGAGTTCGTTGTCGCCGTTGGTCGCTTCGACCTGATACACCCCGTCTGCGAGGTGAAGAATCGAGACGTCGAACGTCCCGCCCCCGAGGTCGTACACCAGAATGCGCTGGTTCGAGTCGTCGTCGAGTCCGTACGCCATCGAGGCTGCAGTTGGCTCGTTGACGATGCGCTCGACCTCGAAGCCGGCAATCTCACCGGCGTCTTTCGTCGCCTGTCGCTGCCGGTCAGAGAAGTACGCCGGCACCGTGATGACTGCTCGCTCGACTTCCTCGCCCAGATAGTCCTCGGCGTCGCGTTTGAGCTTCTGGAGAGTCATCGCCGAGACCTGCTCGGGCGTGTAGTCGTCACCCTCGATTTCGACGGTGTAGTCCTCCTCGCCCATGTGGCGCTTGATTGACTCGACCGTGTTCTCAGGGTTCTGAACGGCCTGATTCTTCGCTGGCTTGCCGACGAGCTGTTCACCATCGGAGAACGCTACCACAGAGGGCGTCGTCCGGTCACCCTCACTGTTGACGATTATCTCCGGCTCTCCACCCTCCATAACCGCGACCGCGCTGTTCGTGGTCCCGAGGTCGATTCCGATGATTTTGTTGCTTGCCATGTTATGAGTATCTACCTGATTCGCCCGGTTAAAAGTTGCTAGATGCCCTGATTGTGTGTCGCCGACACACGCCGCTGTGAGCCTGTTTTCTCTGCGTACACAACACCAATTCAATAGGTATAATTAGACCGCAATTCTACCGCAATTCTCACTCACTTCTCGTCTTCGCTCGTCGACTCCTCACCGTCAGTCGTTGAGTCCTCACTCTCAGTGGTCGAGTCATCCTCTGTCGCCGACTCCTCATTGTCAGCCGTCGACTCGTCCTCCTCGGCGAGCGAGCCGTCGCTGACGGCGACCTGTGCAGAGCGAAGAACTTTCTCGCCCATCAGGTATCCTGGGCGGTGGACCTGTGCAATCGTATTCGCGGGCTGGGTGGAGGCAATCGTGGCGAGCACTTCGTGACGGTGTGGGTCAGGCACCTCGCCGACTGTGGCGGTGATGCGCTCGACGTTCTCACGGGCGAGTTGCTGGTCGAACTGTTCGAGCGTCGACTCCACACCGTCACGGATGTCGACGTCCTCGTCCTGTTCGAGTGCCCGTTCGAGGTTGTCTCTGACGTCGAGGAGTCGCTCGACGAGGTCCTCGGTGGCGCGTTCTTTCTCCTGAGCGAGCTGTTGTTTCTGTCGTCGCTTGTAGTTCTGGAAGTCGGCCTGTTTTCGTGCCAGGCGCTCTTCGAGGTCTTCGTTCTCGGCTTCGAGTTCTGTGAGCTGTGCTTCCAGTTCAACAACCCGGTTTTCGAACTGTTCGCGGTCCCACTCCTCGTCTGGCTGACCGTCAGTGTCCTCGCTCCCGTCTGTGTCCTCGGTTGACTCCCTGTCAGCGCTATCGACGTCCTGGTCGGTCATGTTCGAAAGAACTTCTCTCAGGAATAAAAAGAACGCGACCTGGGTCAACGAACTGGTCGGAGGAGCATCTTCGGACGGTCGTCATCCTTCTGTTGCTCCGCGATTGTCTCTGTCCGAATTGTAGCTACCAATCACTACTCCACCGTCCCGGACACTCAAATGCCTTGCAGTCTGGTATAGCGTAATGGCAACGCAGACACGGGGACAAATCGTCTCGACTCTGGACGTTCTCGGTAGTGCCCCTCGGATTGAGGGCCGACGACTGAGCGTATTCTTCATCGACGAACAGGTCGAGGGACGGGGCTCAAACCACAGACGGTGGCAGATCGATACGATATGGACGTGGTAGATGTTTACCGGGCGCTTGCTTACTACCACGAAAATCCAGAAGAGATGGCCGAAATTCAGGCACGGCGAGAACAGCGACACGAGGACGCTACCGACGACCCGAACGTTGCAATCAGTACAGCGGACCTGCACAGAGCTGACGAGGAAGGCAGCTTCAGTTATTGCTCGACGAAGACACAGAGCGGGAGTTAGTGGCGAAGTTGCGTCGGAGTGCCGATTGTGACACCGGGGTTGAACCCGTGAGTTCGGGTCATAGCTGAAACGAGGAAGACCTCTGACCCGTAGGATTAAGAAGAAGAAAGCCTAGGCCGGGATTCGAACCCGGGCTCTCGTCCTTACCAAGGACGCGCTTTACCGCTAAGCTACCCAGGCGCGCAACAGTTGATTGCCGCGATTGCTCTTTGAACGTTTCGATTTGCTCACAGGGATGCGAACGTCAATCACGGTACGGCTCACTCGTCGTACTCGTCGACTTCGGTCGCCTCGGGCGAGGCAGCGAGCGTGGCGACCCGTTCTTCGACGCCGACGAGCCCCTCGACTGGGTCCGGGAGTGGCTCCCGGCCGATGTCCTGTGCGAGGCTCTCCCCGTAGGCAGTAATCGACGGTGGAACTGTCCGGACAGCGAGGTCGGCACCGGCAGTGACGGCAAGAGCGACGAAATCAGCCTCTAGCGAGTACTCTACGTCGTCGAAAGTGCCGGTCTGCGCGTACGTCTGATGACGACCGAACCGACGAGCGGCTTCGACAGCCTGTCTGGTGACGCCAGTATCTGCAAGACAGTAGTACCCGCGTGAAACCAGCACTGCTGCAGCCAGCAGGTCAAGATAGTACTGCGACCGCTCATCAGGTGCGTGCCACCGCTGCTCCCGGAGGACCGACCGAGTGAGTCGAAGCCCTTCGTACGTGAGCTGCACACCGGTCGCTCTGACCGCGCAGGTTTCGAGGTCGAGAGACGGTTCGAGCGCGCGCGCAGTCCGAATCGTGAGAACCGCGGGTGTGGGTGTGATATCGCCAAGAACAGTCTGAAGATGTCGCCGAAACGCAGGTGGCTCGATATCCGCAAGCGACTGCTCCAGCACAGTCCTGGCCGCAGTGACGTCTGACACTGTGCGTATGTTGGCGAAGAAGGTAAAAAGCCCTTTGAAAACGGCGGCAAGTCGCAACACACAAACCATACGATGCACACACTCACCACGTGGACCGCCTGGAAGTGAGTACTGACGTGCACCTGCCGCCCGAAGAGGTGTACGAGTTCCTCGTCGACTTCCCACGCTACGCCCGCTACTCGACGCACCTCGAAGCCGTCGAACAACACGGCGATGGTACCCCCGGGACCGAGTACGAACTCGTCTTCTCCTGGTGGATACTCTCCTATACTGCACGCTCGAAAGTGACTGCCGTCGACCCTCCCGAGCGAATCGACTGGCGAACCGTCAAAGACATCGACGCTCGTGGACACTGGCGCATCGAAACACTCGCGGATGAGGCGGGTGAGGAAACAGCCGAACACGAACAGAGCGGAGAAACGGATACCTCACGAGTGTACTTCGTCGTCGAGTACGACCGCTCGACAGCGAGACGCGACGCCATTACACTGCCACGGTTCATCTCGTTCGACACCGTTCTCGACCGCATAACCGCGAGACTCAAATCCGAGGCAACGACCGTCGTCGAGCGCGTGGTTGCCGACCTCGAAGGCGAACAGCGCGAGGTCGACCTCCGCGTCAACAGAACATCCGCGTGAAAAGATGTTCAGCGAGATGAAACAAGGGTTAATTACGGTAGTTCCCAACGGTCACACATGACTGTGAAGGTGGAGCGCGCGTTCGACGTCGACGCTCCGATAGCGGAGGTCTGGGACGTCCTCACGGACGAAACAATCCGGGCCGAGACCATCAGCGTCGTCAAGGAGTTCGAACTGCGGCCGGACACCGATAACGAAGTGATCTGGTATCTCAGCCTCCCGATTCCGCTCGTCGACTCGACGATAGCCGTACGGACGAGAGACGTCGACCGAGACCCACCTCGCTACGTCCGGTTCGCCGGCACATCGAAGGTGATGACAGTCACTGGGGAACACACACTCAGCGAGACCGAATCTGGTTCTCACGTGGTGAACCGGTTCGTCGTCGACGGAAAGCTTCCCGGTATCGAGCGATTCTTCAAGCGAAACATCGACACCGAGATAGAGAACTTCCGTCGCGCAATCGTCGACCGCGTCGACACGGTCGAGGAGCGATAGCATGATTCGCTCGACTGTCGAGGATGACCTGCGAGTTATCACCCTCGACAGACCGGCCCGACGAAACGCACTCACCTGGGAAGGGCTTGCGACTCTCCAGACGACAGTCCAAGAGGCAACCGAACCAGTGATCTACCTTCACGGCGCAGGCGACGCCTTCTGTGCAGGCGCGGACCTCGAAGTCGTCGACAACCTCGACGGAGAGAGCGCAGCCGAGTTCGCCAGACAGGGACAGGCCGTCGCGGCCGAACTGGAGACGTACGACGGGGCAGTCGTTGCGGGAATAGACGGCCCGGCACGAGGTGGGGGCGTCGAACTGGCACTCGCGTGTGACGTCCGCATCGGTACACCTGATGCGACACTCGCCGAAAACGGCGTCTCGCTCGGGCTCTTCGGTGCGTGGGGTGGCACCGCCCGCCTCCCGGCCATCGTCGGTGACGGCAACGCCCTCGACTTCGCACTCTCGGGACGAGTTCTCTCTGCCGAAGAGGCGCTCGATGCTGGAGTGCTCAGCCGTGTCGTCACAGAGCCACGGCGAATCGCCGAAGAGATTGCAGCCAACGACGCTCACGCTATCCGAACCGTCAAACACCGAATTAAAGACCGGTCTACACAGGCCGTACAGGAGCAACGAGAAGCAGAAGCGTTCGGTACACTTGTCGGGCGCAGACAACGACCCTCCGAGTGACCTGCAGAGAAGCCCTCTCTCACCGGTCGTCGAGGAACTCACGCGCCCGGTTTCTGCCGAGTTCTTTCAGCTCGTCGATGAACTCCGGGCGTCGGTCGACTTTGGTCGAGGCGTGATAGCGCTGGTCCATTTCGATGCGGTGGGTCGATATCCGTGAGAAGTTCTCTGCCGGAAGCATTCCATCGTCGACCCACTCGTTCACCTGCTCGACGAACCGAAGCTCCTGATTGAGCGAAATGTTCCCCGAGAGCTCGTTGCGCCGGTCACCAATCTCGTCCAGCGTTTTCGGCTCGCCTTCTATCTGCTGTGGATTTATCTGGATAATCCAGAGTTCGTCGGGCTTGCGCTCTGGCGGCACGTGCATCAGGTCTTTCACCGGGGGATTCTGTGAGAACAGACCATCCCAGTAAATCCGACCGTTGAGTTTCACAGCCTCGAAGAGGCTGGGGACAGCAGCCGACGCCAGCACGGCATCGACCGTGACTTCCTCGTTGGTGAACGTCTCGAAGACACCTGCGTTGACACAGACAGTGCCGACGACGAGTTCCGGCGCGGTGTAGCGGCAGTGCTCGGGAATCGCCTCGAAATCGACGTGTCGTTCGAGCACCTCTCTGATGCGTTCTTTGCCGAGTTCGGGACCAGGAAACTGATACGGGCTGAACTGTGGGAGTGGAGCGCCGTTGCTCTGCAGGCGGTTGAACGTCGTCAGCCAGTCGTTCAGCAGTCGGTCCGTGTGCGCGCTGGCAGCGAGGTCGTCCCACAGACTGTCGAGAAGGCGTGCGGCTTTCGCCTCGTCGCCGGTGACCAGCCCGTACCAGGCCACCAGCGCGTTGAACGCTCCGCCGGACGTCCCGCTGATACCGACGAGTTCGTGGTCGTTCTCCCACGTCTCGAACAGCTGTGTGAGAACCCCCGTCGTGAACGCCGTATGACTGCCACCGCCCTGACACGCGATGGCAATTTTCGTTGTGTCTGCTGGCATCGTCTCACTCGTACGTCGTGGTGTAGCCGCCGTCCCAGAGCAGGTCACCGCCGTTGAGCTGTGTGCCGTGGCGTGAGAAGCCGAACGTGAAGAGGTTCGCCACCTCTGCCGGCGTCATCATCTCTTTCGTTCGTGCCTGTCCAAGCATGACGTCCTCGACGACTTCCTGCTCGGTGATTCCTCGCTGGGCTGCGGTGTCCTGTATCTGGTCGACCATCAGCGGCGTCAGCACGTAGCCAACAGACACCGAGAAGCTTCGGATACTCCCGCCACCTTCGGCGGCAATTGCTCGCGTGAGGCCGTTGATGGCGTGTTTTGCAGTGATGTATGCGGGTTTGCGCTGGGTTGCGTAGTGACCGTGAATCGAGGACATGTTGGCAATCACACCCACTCCGTCGTCGGTCGCTTCGATGTGTGGAATCGCCTCTTTCGCCGTGAGAAACGGTGCCCGAACCATGATGTTCTGGAGGAGGTCGTAGCGCTCCATCGGAAACTCGGCTATCGAGTCGATGTGTTGCATCCCCGCGATGTTTGCGACGTACCGGAGCGTCCCCTCGCCAGCAGCAGCCTCGACGACCGCAGCGACATCGTCGTCGTCAGTCAGGTCCGTCTCGACGCCGTGAAACTCACCCGACGGGTCGAACTCCTCAACGAGCGTAGCCATCTCCGCCAGTCCGTCACTGTCGATGTCTGCACCGACGACAGTCAGTCCGTTCACCGCCAGCGCGATGGCCGTTGCCTTGCCAATTCCCGAGGCCGCCCCTGTCACAAGTGCGACGTTGTCGGTGACGAAGCGCGAGTCCTCGACGACCAGTAGATCCTCGCGCGTCAATACCGGTGTCTCCAGTTCGAACGATGAGTCGTTCATGCGTGCACAACGTAACGAAGCCAGTTAGTAC
>PUMG01000040.1 GCA_003551265.1 Halovenus sp. | reverse complement strand
TGACCGACTGTTCCGGTAATCGACTGTTCCGGTAATCGACTGTTCCGGTAATCGACTGTTCCGGTAATCGACTGTTCCGGTAATCGACTGTTCCGGTAACCGACTGTTCCATTGTATCGAAACGTGGGAGTGATGGCGTAGATTTTTTTAGTTCCTCTCTGTAGTGCACCTCATGGCACAAGGCCTAGACGTTGGGACGATGAACATCCTCTCGTCACGACAGGAAGGAGACGAGACAGTGTTCGTACAGCAACGGAACTCGTTCGTCGAGATAGACTACAGTGACATGGCGGACCAGATGCTGTCCCGGAGCGATGTGTTACACATCCGTAAGGATGACAAAGTGTACATCGTCGGTGACGATGCACTGAACTTCGCGAACATATTCAACGAGGAGACCCGCCGACCGATGCAGGCAGGCATTCTCTCCAGTGATGAAAAGTCAGCGATTCCGATGATAAAACTCATCACCGAACAGGTAGTCGGCCAACCGCAGTCACCAGAGGAGTTGCTGTTCTTTTCGGTCCCTGCCGACCCCATCGACGAGGATGTCTCGACGCTGTATCACCAGAAGACGATCGAATCTCTGCTCGGCTCGATGGGCTATCAGCCCGAGCCAATCAACGAGGGGATGGCAGTCATCTACTCGGAACTCGCCGACCACAACTTTACAGGTCTTGGCATCAGTTTCGGTGCCGGGATGACGAACGTCTGTCTGTCGTATTACGCTGTTCCCGTAATGAAGTTCTCCATCGCTCGTGGTGGAGACTGGATCGACGAGAAAAGTGCACAGGCGACCGGCACTCCCGTCGACAAGGTGACCTCCGTCAAAGAGGACGACTTTGCGCTCGATTTCGAAACTGACGTCGGCGGCGTCGAAGGAGCACTCAGCATCTACTACGATAACCTGCTCGATTACGTCATCCAGAACGTCATCAAGGAAGTCGACGACGAGGATGTCGAAGAGGACCTCGACGTGCCAGTCGTCGTGACAGGAGGGACGGCGAGTCCCGATGGATTCGAAGAGCTGTTCGCCGAGCGACTCAACGAGGCCAACGTTCCGTTCTCTATCAGCGGTGTCCGCCGGGCTGAGAATCCGATGTACAGCGTTGCTCAGGGTGCACTCGTCGCCGCACGCTCGGAAGAACAACGCGCAATGGCCGAACGCCAGTCCGGAGAGACGACTCCAGAAGCCAGCGAGTAGTCACTTTCGACTGCCGTCGTCCGAGCGTTCGTCTGTCGGTTTCTCGCTGCTGGACTGGTCGTTTCGTACTGAAGCGACAACCGGTACCGATGCCGCTAGCTCGTCGAAGTCGAGGTCAGAACGCTCGGACGTTGCGGGAAGGGACACTGCTGCCGTTCGTCCCGTCTCACAGCTCTGTTCGGGGGACCACTGCATCTGGTCGAGGCGTGCAAACGCCTGTTCCCAGGACTCGATGTCCAGTTCGTCGGGGTGATGAGAAGTGGGCACGCCGGCGAAACCACAGGACTCACAGACAACTGCAGACTGGTCTGCACTCTCGATGACGAACGTCACGAGGGTCGCGTCACAGCGTGGACAGCGCATACCACAATATCTGTCTGGCGTCGTATTCAAGGTGTGGTTGTGACCTCCTCTTCGGGAAAATATCACTCTTGACAAGCGTCGGTACTATGACCCCCGGTTTCGTCTATCGGCGTAATGCCAGAGATTACCGTCACCGAAGAACAAACCGAACGTCTCGAACGAGTGCGCCGAGAGGTCGAGGAAGCGTTCGTCGACACGTACGGACGGTCGCGACCTGCGGATGCCCTGGAGTACCTCCTCGATACGTACACACCACCAGGAGAGCAGAAATCTGAGCGAGCCTGCGACTACATCGCAACCGCAGAGTTTCCCGAGCTACAGCAGATTGCCAGCGAGATAGAGGGCGTTCCCGGGAGTGGCATCAGCGCCGACGAGATGCGTGGTCAACTCCTGCGAGAACTCGGTCCCACAGCGTTCGCAGACCGTCTCCGAGCTATCGAGGCTGATGACCGCGAACAGGGAGAAACGGACACCAAAACGGACACGGAAACGGAGAGTGCAGAGATGTCGAGCGGAGACGCCGACGAGAGAGACGAGAGCAGAAAAGAACACAAATCAGAGAGCGAACACCGTATACAGCAGGGTGGGCCGCTGGCAGTCGCGAACCAGTTACTTGACCAGCACGACGACAAGTGGCGCGAGAGCACGTCCGGAGAGGAGCCATACGAGGTCGATCTTCCCGATGGAACAACCACCGGGGCGCGAACCAGAGACGACGTACGACAGCTCCTGTTCCGTCACTACTGAGAGAGAGTATCGTACCAGGCGTTTCGAACGAGCGTACCGGAGAGAGCGAAAGCAAAGATAATTCTTAAGTTGGGTGCCACGGTAGCAACAGGTGCGGGTTGGTGGTCTAGACTGGTTATGACGTCGCCTTCACACGGCGAAGGTCCCAGGTTCAAATCCTGGCCAACCCACTCTCTTATATCGGTCGACAGAGCTCGCTGACGATGTGTCTGTCTGGACGTGTGCATCAAAGTGTTCCCTCGGCTTCCATCTCTCGTAACTCTCCGACTCGTTCTGCCAGCTCTTCCATCGCTCCGGAATCACGTTTTCTGTCGACGTGACCGTACATCAATCCCATTCGGTGGTTCGAACGGAGCACGTCCTCGTGTCGTTCGAGAAACTCCCAGTACAGCGCGTTGAACGGGCAGGCATCTTCACCACTGTTCTCGTTCTTCGAATACGTACACTGCTCACAGTAATCACTCATCTTGTCGATGTAGTTCGCCGAGGAGACGTACGGCTTCGTCGCGAACACGCCGTGGGCGTAGCTCCCCATCTCGATAACGTTCGGCGTCGTCACCCAGTGGTAGGCGTCGACGTATGTGGCGTGGAACCACTCGTTGAGTTGCTGTGGTTCGACTCCCCACAGTGTCGCAAAGTTCGAGAGTACCATCAGCCGCTGGATGTGGTGTGAGTATCCCTGCTGTCTGACGTCTTCGACGCATCCACGGACACACGCCATGTCTGTGTCACCACTCCAGTAGAACGCTGGCAGATTCGCACTCGCCCCGAGTTGATTGGCAGCCGCAAGCTCCGGCATTGTCTGTCGGTAGACTACGCGCATGAACTCTCGCCACCCCAGAATCTGTCGGATGACTCCCTCTACAGAGTGCAGCGGCACGCCCGCACGCTCGTGGTAGGCCTCTTCGACCCGGGTGATGACCTCCCACGGGTGTATCAACCCACAGTTGAGTGCGGGACTCAACAGCGTGTGAGCCATCAACGGGTCGTCAGATCTCATTGCGTCCTGATAGGGACCAAACGCCGGTAATCTGTGTTCGAGAACGTGTTCGAGTTGCGAGAGCGCCTGTTCTCGGGTCACCGGCCAGCGGAACGACTCGGTGTCACCCCACGTCTCGAACTCAGCGTCAACCCACCGACTCGTCTCGAGTGTGAGTTCATCGTGTACTGGTTCGTACACAGGGGGTGAGTCCCACTCAGCCGGTGGAAACTCTCGATTCTGGTCGTCGTAGTTCCACTCCCCGCCTGTCGGTCCCTCGCTGTCCATCAGCACGCCGCTTTTCCGACGCATCCAGCGATAGAACGATTCGTGCGTGAACGTTTCGCTGGCACGATTGTTCACCCACTCCTCGGTTGCCTCCTGGGTCGCAACGAACAGTTCGTTCGGAACCACTTCGACACGTCCGCCTTCCGCTTCGCCGCTCTCACGAAGCGCTTCACCACTCCGGTAACTCGGCGAGTCCATCAGAAAGAGCGTATCGTCTGGATACGTCTCGAAGTACTGCTCGAGTCCGTCTCGGAATCGCTCTGCTTTGATGTATTCGACCTCGTATCCCTCGTGACGCAGGCGGTCGCGGAACTGTCTCATCGCGGCAAAGACGAGCGTGAGTTTCGCGTGGTGATACGGTTTGCGACGTGCAAACTCGTGAGCCTCTATCAACAGCACTCGACTCCCCACTGGGGCACGACCGAGCGGTCCGACGTCGAGGGTAAGTTGCGTCCCGAGAACCCACGGCACGTGATGACTGGTCTCGACATCGTAGGAGACGGCCTCACCGATAACTGGTTTCACACTCACACTACGGCCACTGACATAAGTAGGTTTTTTGTCGGAGTAGCGGGTCTATTAACCGTGACTGTCCCCGACGGCATCGTCTCGGAACTGCGAGCTACCGAATCGGTCACCCCTCTCACCAAGAGACAGGAAAGGACGCAATGAGCACGCAATCAGAGACGCTGACGGTGTTGATTGTCGAGGACGAACGGCCGATTGCGGATGTCTTTACTGAGTTCTTACAGGACGACTACAATGTACGCACAGCCTACACGGGTGAGCAAGCACTTGAGCTGTTCGACGCAGATGTCGATATCGTGTTACTAGACCGGCGTCTTCCAGGTATATCCGGCGATGACGTTCTGGGAGAGATACGACAGAGCAGTCACGACTGCCGTGTCGCGATGGTTTCCGCGGTTGATCCGACTGCACAGATGCTGAAACTCGACATTGACGAGTACGTCGTCAAGCCGGTGTCGAGAGAGGAACTGCTCGATCTCCTCGACGAGATGTCTCGCCGCCTCGTACTGGAAAAAGACCTGCAGCAGTATCTGGCACTCACCTCGCGAAAGCAGGCGCTCGAAGCCGAGCAGACGCTCGATTCGCTCCTTGCGAACCCACAGTACCGAGAGGTCCTTTCGGAGCTAGCACGGCAACGAAAAGCGTTCACTGAGACGCTGGCGGAGCAGGCAAAACACAGCGCGAGACCCGAACACCACTACTCACTCCGAGAGATTTTCTTCGCCGTCGTCGCGGTCAGCCTTCTCGCTGTGGTTCTGTTTGCTATTCACGCGCTCATCCCTGACGCATCAGATCGTCTGCTCGCACGAGGTCCCTCGATGAATCCGGTGGTTGCATACGCGACGGCGTTCGTCCACGTCGACGACGCACACCTCTATGGCAACCTGGCGGGTCTTCTCTTCGTGAGTCTACTCACGTACTTCGTCTGTCTTCGACTCGTGGCAGCCGAGTGGTTCTATCTCACCTTCGTGTTGATACTGGTGTGTGTTCCAGTAGCGAGTGTTATCACTGTGTACGGGGTTTTCGAACCTCTTATTGGCCCCATTCCACTCATGATCGGGTTCTCCGGTATCGTCTCCGCGTTCGTCGGATTCTCGTTTCTGTCGTTTCTCTCGCTGTTACGTCTCGTCTACAGTCCGCGAAGTGTCCTGCTGATTGGCTGTCTCTCCGCTCTCACCGCGACGAGTTTCGCCCTCCTGTTGCAGGACGTTAGTGGTGTCGTCTTTCTCGTCGCCACAGCGCTCGTCCTGGTTGGAGCCCTCATCATCGAGATGGGTGTTTCGTACGGGAGTGGATATATCGACTGGCGACCTGTTCTCGAAGCGGTCGTCACAGCCTGCGTTCTCGGAGGGCTGTACGCAATCTTTGCGATTGGTGTCGTCCCAGAGGGGGAATCCGTCTCACAGTATACCGTCGTCGGCCACCTGCTGGGCCTTTCGTTCGGCTTTCTTATCGGGCTTTTCAGTGCGCTGGTGTTGAACCTCTACCCCGTCGGTGAGTGGGTAACAGAGAAAGGATACCCTCTGCCCGAACGACTCCTATAAAAACTATGTTAATTAATCGCAGACAGGGATTCTCGCACCTGTACAGAGATTCTCGCTGCGACGAGCAGGGCGAAATCAATGATGACGTACGAGAAATTCTGTAGTTTCACCCGAGCGCGGGCGGTGGAACCTCCATTCGAAGCTGTTCGACCTGGTGGTACTGGTCGCAAATGACCAGTGTCACCCGGTCGTCGAGTGCGTAGTACTCGTAGCTGTCGGGTGCCGAAATCTGCTGGAGGGCGTAGTGCTGGACCGGGACTGGAAATCGTTCGGCTGTGGGTCCCCACGTGCCAATGTTGAAGGGGTCGTCGCTGTCTCTGAACGACCGATATATCTCTGCGTAGTCGTCGACACCGTCGATTGCGAGCGTGGCTTCGAGCGTGCTATCGTTCGAAACGGTCACACCCTCGCTGTCGACGAACTCGACGGAGTCGAACGCCTCGACGTACGCATCGAGCAACTGTTCGAGTGCGGAAGCGTCGAGGTCGTCCGAGTCGATTTCGAGATGCAGGTTGAACTCGGGCATTGGCGTCTCGTAGGAGCGGGGTTGGCCAAACAGTTTCGGTGCTGTAGTAGAGACGTCATACAAAAGAGGGTGGGCGGAGAAACAGCAGTATGTTCGGAACCAGTGGTATCCGCGGTCCAGTTGGGGAGGAGGTGACGGCATCTCTCGCGCTGTCGGTCGGCCGAGCACTCGGCGTCGACTGTGACCGGGTCGTGGTCGGCCGCGACGTCCGGGAGAGTGGAACCTACCTCGTCCAGGCGCTCACAGCAGGGCTGCGCGAGTCTGGCGTCGACGTCGTCGACCTCGGTGTGGCAGCGACGCCGACCATCGCTCGCGCTGTTGGCTGGGAGGGTGCAAACGCTGGTGTCGCGGTGACCGCCTCCCACAACCCGCCAGAAGACAACGGACTGAAGCTCTGGCAACCGACTGGTCAGGCGTTCGATACCGGGTTGCGCGGAAAAATCGAACAGCGCATCCGGACAGAACAGTCGATGCTGGTCGAATGGAGCGACATCGGAAGCTACACAGCGCGAAACTACGCACAGACTCACTGTCAACAACTGGTCGACGCAGTCGACCTCGAAGAGTCGCTGTCAGTGGTCGTCGATGTCGGAAACGGGACGGGTGGCGTCACCGTCGACGCACTCGAATCGCTCGGCTGTCAGGTCGAGACGCTGAACGCCCAGCCTGATGGCTCGTTTCCCGGACGACCAAGCGAACCGACGGCCGAAAACTGCGCCTCACTCAGTGCGCTCGTGAAACACAGTGACGCGGACCTCGGCATTGCACACGACGGTGATGCAGACCGGATGCGCGCAGTGGCCGATGATGGAGAGTTCCTCTCTGGGGACGTCCTCCTCGCTGTTCTCGCGCGCGAGGCGGCGAGTGCAGGTGAGCGAGTCGCTGTTCCGGTCGACACGAGTCTCGCTGTTGAAGACCACTTACGTGAGGCAGGTATCGAAACAACCAGAACACCAGTTGGTGACGTTTACGTTGCCGAACGAGTGACCGAACCGGACGTCTCGTTTGGAGGGGAGCCGAGTGGCGCGTGGATATGGTCCAGCGAAACGCTCTGTCCCGATGGACCGCTGGCGGCGTGTAAACTCGTCTCGCTCGCAGCGACTCGTCCGCTCTCCTTGCGTGTTGCCGAGATAGACACGTATCCGATTCGACGGACAAACGTGGAGGTACACGACAAACGAGCGGTCATGGAGAAGGTCGTTGCATGTGTAGAGGACCGACACGACTCGGTGTTGACCATTGACGGCGTCCGTGTCGACCTCGGCGATGCGTGGTTTTTACTCCGGGCAAGCGGAACCCAGCCGCTGGTCCGTCTCACAGCCGAAGCCCGCACGGACGAGCGAGCCGAGGAAGTCCTCGAAGAAGCGCGCAAACTTCTCTCGGATGCGATTGACGAGACACGGCAAAACCGCAGTAAAATGTGAGCAACTCCCTGGAAACAGTTTTTGAAGCTATCCTCGTCGAGTAGAGCGCGCCTGTCTGACGTCTGCCCCATCCCGTATCTTGTCTTCACACTGTGGACACACCCGCGGGTGATCCACGCCGTTCGGTGTGAACACACGTGCGTAGTCCGCCGTTACGAAGGCACCGCAGTTCTGACATTCCGGCATACGTGTACTCCTACGTAACTCAGCCATCTTAATTATTGGTGATACGCTCGCGCCTCTCGTGTGACTGGTGAGCTCTCTCGGAATCGACACTCACTCTTTGAACGTGGAGGTTACTTCACCATCTTCTTCAAGTTCGATGACACCATCGAACAGCATCCGATACTCGTCGAGGACTGCCTCGTCGTGGACACCGCGTGCAAGGTGAAACAGACCGACCGCATCGTGTGTTTCGAGCAATTCGAGGAGTGCTTCGACTGCTTCGCGGGTGCGCTCTTCGTCAGCGTAATATATCATCTCAGTGATAGAATCGACACTGACGCGCAACTTCCCGTCGTTCGATTCGAGGAACTTTCGGGTTTCCTCGACGATGCTGTCGAGGTCCTCGGGTGCTGTCACGTAGCGGATGTGGTCGTTCTGTCGACGGGTGTACCCCCGGTCGACAGACAGTGTATCCAGAATCGTCGCTTTCGATGCGTCGACTGCGTAGTGTTCGAGTTTCTGTTCTACCTCGCGGGCGGTGGTCCGGGTCGAGACAACCAGCAGGTAGTCGGTGTCAGTCTTGAGAAACTGTGTGTCGATACGGTCAGTTTCGCCTGTACTCGGATGGACGAGCAGGAGGCTGGTTCCTGCCGGAACCGTCTCTGGTGTGGTCTCTACTGTCAGCGAGTACTCCATATGCAGTACGGCCGAGCGGAACTGGCTTAAATATACTGACGGACTGCGTTCGTGTGAACCAGAAACACTACCTTATATCATGGAGTGATAACAAGCACATACCATGAGCGAACGGGGGGACAAGAGTGACCGCGAAAACGGTCATCACTCTTTTTGGTCTGGAAACGGTCAACAAGGTTCAGTGCTCGAAGCGGTGCTCGATGCCGTCGAGGACGCGGTCTTTCTCGTCGACGTCCACAACGATGAAGGCACGGTTAGATTCCGTTTCCAGTGGAGCAACGCTGCATACAAGACGCTCACCGGGCTGTCGAGGAACGAGTTCACTGACAAGACTCCGCAAGAGCTGTTCGGAGGCCGGACGGGGACTGAAGTTTCGTCGCAGTACCGTACGTGTGTCGAGCAGAGAGAGGTCATCGAGTACGAAGAAACACTCGATTATCCGACACAATCCACCAGGTGGCACACAAAGCTGACGCCGGTTCTCGAAGACAACGAGGTGACGACACTGGTCGGAGTCTCTCGTGACGTTACCGACCGGAAAGACTGGGAGAGAGAACTCGAGCGGTACAAGCGGTTTGTCGAGTCTTCGAGCGACGCGATGAGTGTCGTCGAACCTGACGGGACGATCACGTACGGGAGTCCCGCTATTCAAAACGTTCTCGGATATGACCCAGAGGACCTCATCGGAGAGAACGCATTCGAGTACGTGCACCCAGAAGACCTCGACGAAGCAACAGCGGTGTTCACACAGGGAATCGAAGACGAACCGGACGAACGACACAGACACGAACTACGGTTCCGGAACGTTGAGGGGGAGTGGCGATGGATAGAACTCCGGGCAAGTGTGGAACTCGACAATCCCGCAATCGAAGGCGTCCTCATCAACAGCTCTGATGTCACCGAGCGCAAGCGGGCCGAACAAGCGCTCCAGAACGAGCGCGATACGTTCGCAGATGGGCCTGTCGTCGTGTTCCAGTGGGAAGACGTGGAGGGCTGGCCAGTCGAATACGTCTCCGAGAACGTCGAGGACGTGTTCGGATACACGTCCGAGCAACTCCTCTCGGGTGTGGTGACGTACGCTGAGATGATTCACGAGGACGACCTCGAGCGAGTCAAACGAGAGGCTCACGAACATCGCGACTGTGACCGGTTCAGCCACGAACCGTACCGGATTATCGCACGCGATGGGACAGTCAGGTGGGTGATGGACCACACCAACGTCGTCCGCAACGATGAGGGAGAGATACGACATCGGCTCGGCTATCTCGTCGATATCACTCAGTTGAGAGAGTACGAGCAGCAACTGGAAGAACAACGCGACGACCTCGAGATTCTGAACCAGGTTGTCCGTCACGACATCCGTAACGACCTCCAGTTGGTCATGCTCTACGCCGAGTTGCTCGCAGACTACGTTGACGAAGCTGGTGAAACGTATCTTTCGACGCTTCTCGAAAGCACCGAGAGTGCCGTTGAGCTGACCCGGACGGCGCGGGAACTGGCAGAGGTGATGGTCCAGCCAGATGAAGAACTCGGAGAGGTCTCACTTGCGATGAGTCTCGAACAGCAGGTCGAAGCCGTGAAATCAACGTATTCCGGAGCAGTCGTGACGGTCGAAGGGAGACTTCCGAGAGGACAGGTCGTCGGAGACGATATGGTCGGCTCCGTGTTCCGGAACCTGCTCAAAAACGCCATCCAGCACAACGACAAAGAGGTTCCAGAGGTGACGATCTCGACGGAAGAGATGGAGGACCACGTCCTCGTTCGAGTCGCAGACAACGGTCCCGGAGTTCCGGACGAGATGAAAGCGGACATATTCGGGAAAGGAGAGAGAGGATTCGGTAGCGATGGCACAGGACTTGGACTGTATCTGGTTCAGTCGCTGGTCGACAGATACGGCGGTGACGTGTGGGTCGAAGACAGAGCACCAGCATCCGGAGCGGACGAAAGCTCAGCGTCCGGAAGTCCAGCAGGAGCGGTATTCGTCGTCGAACTACCCCTCGCCGAGTGACCAAACGACGACCACCGACAGATGTCCGAGACAGACGAACACATCACGCGCGTCACCCGGTCCAGAACGGAGGCAAAACAGTGGTACAACACGCTTAGTCCGTGGTACGACTGGGTCGCGGACCCGTTTGAGCGAGCGCACAGAGCAACAGGGGTCGAGCTACTCGACCCTGAAGAGGGGGAGCGCGTCCTCGACATCGGCTGTGGAACCGGTAACGCGCTCGTTCGAATCGCTCGGCTCGTCGGGGAAGAGGGACACGTCATCGGACTGGACATCGCCGACGAGATGTGTCGAATCGCACAGCAAAACGTCGCCGGAGCGTCGGTAGCCGAGCAAGTCGAGGTCGTCTCTGGCGACGCGCTGTCTCTCCCCTTTCGAAACGACTCACTCGACAGCATCTTCATGAGTTTCACTCTGGAGCTGTTCGACACCCCTGATATCCCGGTCGTACTCACGGAGTGCAGGCGGGTGTTGCGAGAGGACGGCTCTCTCTGTGTGGTTGCACTTTCGAAGCGAGACGCCGGTCTCCTCACGAGCCTGTACGAACGAATTCATACCGCAGTACCGAAGTACGTCGACTGTCGACCGATATTCGTTCGCCGGACACTCCGAAACGAGGGGTTCGATATCGTCGACAGCAGAGACGAACAGATGGCCGGTCTCGCAGTCGAGATAGTCCTCGCGAAGGTGTCGCTGAAACAGACCGGTGACCTGTGACTGCTCTGGGACGGGGTGCTCGCGTTCGGCAATCTCTTTGTCCACCCGGACGTGACTCCGTTACACCTCTCGGAGCCGAATCGATGAGTACAGACCGCGATACTGCTGGTTTGCGACGGCGGGGCTTGATCAAATCACGTCTGGGCGGATGTGCTGGTTGGCGACCAGCTCAAAGGAGGGTTACTCAGAGTGGGCTCGCTCGCCGTCGTACGTTCGACTGAAGACGTTGACGCTCGCTTTGAACACAGCGAGGAGTATCGGTCCGAGGAAGAGACCGATGATACCGAGCAGGTAGATGCCGCCGATGACGCCGACAAGTACGACTGCCGGGTGCAGACCAGCGTCGATATCCACGAGGATTGCGCGCAGGTAGTTGTCGATGAATGCCAGGACACTGATTCCATAGAGGAG
>PUMG01000353.1 GCA_003551265.1 Halovenus sp. | reverse complement strand
CTCGACCGGCAAGATTCAGGTCAAATTCGAGAAAGACGAGATGGACGACGACCTCGTCGAGACGGGACTCGGTGTCCACCGCGAGAGTGTCATCACCGTCGAGGGTTCGGTCGAAGAGGAGAGTCGTGCGCCGACGGGTGTCGAGATTCTCCCCGAAACCGTCGACGTGCTTGCAGAGGCCGATCCCGAACTTCCACTCGACCCGTCCGGGAAGGTCGACGCGGAGTTACCGACGCGGCTGGACAACCGCTCGCTCGACCTCCGCAAGGCAGAGGTCAAAGCAGTCTTCGAGATTCGAGCGGAGATGCTCCGGGCCGTCCGCGAGCAGTTCCGGGCGCTCGGCTGTACGGAGATTAACACGCCGAAAATCGTCGCGACCGGTACAGAGGGGGGAACCGAACTGTTCCCCATCACGTACTTCGGGCGCGAGGCGTTCATGAACCAGAGTCCACAGCTGTTCAAACAGCTGATGGTCGGCTCCGGACTGGAGCGCGTCTTCGAGATTGGCCCGATATTCCGTGCCGAGGAACACAACACGCCCCGGCACCTGAACGAGGCAACCTCCATCGACTTCGAGTCCGCGTTTTTCGACGAGAGCGACGCGATGGATGCCTGTGAGTCGGTCGTTATCGCCGCCTACGAGGGCGTTGCCGAGCACTGCCAGAACGAACTCGAAACGCTCGGGCTGGCTGAGGAGTTTGCCGTTCCTGACGAGGGGTTCCCGCGCATCCCCTACGAGGAGGCAATCGAACAGATTAATGCGACCGGTGAACTCGACGAACAGCTCGTCTGGGGCGACGACCTGCCGACGGAGGGTGAACGCGCGCTTGGTGAGGAGATTGGCGAACACTACTTCATCACGGAGTGGCCAAGCGAGATCAAGCCGTTTTACATCAAAGACCTCGACGAGGATGAGACGCTATCGACAGGGTTCGACCTGATGCATCCCCGGATGGAGCTCGTCTCTGGCGGTCAGCGTGAACACCGCCACAGCCACCTCATCGAGGGCTTCGAGCAGCAGGGACTCGAACCCGAAGCGTTCGAGTACTACACGAAGATGTTCAAGTACGGAATGCCGCCACACGCTGGCTGGGGGCTGGGTGGCGAACGTCTCGTGATGACGATGCTCGGACTCGACAACATCCGCGAAGCGGTCATCTTCCCGCGCGACCGCCAGCGACTGTCGCCATAAATCAGAACACGACAGCGACTGTTTGACCGTCAGTTGGGGCGGGTGTACTCCGGGTCGGTCATCTGTGCAGAGCGCGGCTCCGGGTCGCCGGGTGTGAGGTTGTACGCAGAGAAGTCCTCGATGCCTGCCTCGCGGAGAATCTCTTCGTCGTAGACGGCGTTCCCGGTGAACTCGGCAGGGTCGTGGTTCAAAATTGCCAGCACGGCGTCCGAGACGATGTCGGGTGTGCGCCAGTCCTCTTCCGTCCCGAGACCGAAATAGCGCGTCGCCCGCGTGTCGATTGCGGTGACCGGCCAGAAGGAGTTACAGCCGATGTCGTACGCAGTCAGTTCGTCGGCCAGCGACAGCGTGATGAACGACATTCCGAGTTTGGACCACGTGTACGGCGCGCTCCCCGGACTTCGGTCAATCGTCACCGGCGGTGCGTTCGTCAGAATCCACGCGTTCTCGACACCTTTGAGGTGGTCGATGAACGCACGAGCGGTGAGATACGTCCCCCGGACGTTCACGTCGGTCATCAGGTCGAAGCGTTTCGGGGGCAGGTCCTCGACGGTGAACAGTTGAATCGCGCTCGCGTTGTTGATGACGATGTTCACCTCGCCGAAGTGGTCGATTGCCTCGGTCGCAGCAGTCTCGACCGCGTCTTCATCACGAACGTCGAGTTGTATCGGGAGGGCTTCGACGCCGTGTTGTTCGACATCGCGTGCGGTCTGCTCGATGGTTCCTTCGAGATTTTTATCCTCACCGTAGTCGTCTTCCTCGCTCGTCTTACCGGTCGAGACGATGTTACAGCCCTGTTCGGCCAGGGCCAGTGCGATTTGCTTTCCGATACCTCGTGTCGTTCCCGTGATGAACGCCGTACTTCCCGAGAGGTCGGGCTTTTCGAGACTCATAGCGGTTCTTCGAGGGGGAGGTGCATAAGACTGAGTAGTTGGGAGATACGACGGCGCTGTCGGTCGTCGTCTACACCCTCGCTCCTGTCTCGCTGTTCTGGAACTCCGCTTCATCTCTCCATGCGCCGGGTGGAAACTAGCCACCGTTCCGTCGCCCGATATAAAACACCGCTATCTTTGGGTGCGGGAGACAAGCCGATGGGACCCAACTAGCGTATATGAGAACTGGCACACAGTCGGTCGGATTGCACCGTTCGATACAGCCGGAGTCAGTCGCAGTTCTGTTCTCTCGCGCAGCCCTGTTCGGGTTGATTTTGTTGTTTGGCGCGATGACACTGGCCGGTTCGGTTCCCTCGCTGGAAACGCAGATGGTTATCTATCTCGTTGGGATGCTCGCATTGAACCTTCCTCACGGAGGGTTCGAACATTTCAGTAACCTCCGCTATCGCGGGCTTCCGTTCGGGTCGAAATACGTCGTGATGTATCTAACCGCGATTGCAGTCTTCATCATGCTCTTTTTTATCGCACCACTGCTCGCTCTCGCGATTGCTTTCGGGACCGCAGTCGCAAAAGGTGGACACGGCGACCTTCGCGTGATGGACGCGGTCGTGGGGAGCGGGCATCTCCAGTCGAGACTTCAGCGGTCACTCGCAGCGTTCGTCCGTGGCGGTGCGGTGATGATTGTGCCACTTTATTTCTTTCCAGAGACGTACTATACGTTCTCTTCGTACATGCTCTCGATGTTCGACCCGACCCTCGCGCCAGCACTCTGGGAGTCGATGGAGCTGACACGCCCACTGCTCGCCGGACTGTACGCTATTGCTGTCGTCGTTCACCTGTCCTGGGGCTTGTTGACAGCCGGAGTTAGTTCGTCGTGGGTTGCCGACCTCGGTGAGACCTCGCTGCTGGTCGGCTTCTTTGCGGTCGTTCCTGTTGTCGTCTCTATCGGCCTGTACTTTCCGCTGTGGTACTCGATGCGACAGTCTGGGAGGAGTATTTACGTCCACCGTGAGACAGCGGACGAACACGACGGACTCCCTGTCCCGGTCGTCTGGGGTGTCTTCATTGCGGGGGCCTTTGCAACGGGGCTCGTGGCCGCGTTGCTCTGGGTGGTTGCTCCAAATCCGCTCGGTAATGCAGGCCTGCTCCCCGGTCTCGTTGCATTCTACACGATTTTTATCTGTATCGTTGCGCTCCCACACGTGGTTGTCGGCGAGTGGCTAGACGTCAACCGTGGGATCTGGTACGTCCCGTAGTATCGTACGTCATCATCGATTTCTCGCTGTCGGTCGCAGCGAGAATTTCGGTACAGGTCCGAGACACCGATACTGTTCTGTGATAACATGTCGTGAGCCTGTTTCAGTCGACGGAACGGTCGGTCGTTCTTGTGTCCGCCACGGTAGATCACTGCGCTATATAAACAACCACAGAATCACGGCTCTATCCTTTCGGTGACACAGTCGTAATCCCGCATATGACGGGTCAGCTTGAAGGACAGTCGATTGGTATCGTCGGTGGTGGCATTGGTGGTCTTTCTGCAGCATCGTACCTCGCATCCGAGGGTGCAGACGTCACACTCTACGAGCAGCATACTGACGTCGGCGGTGTTGCTGGTCGGATCGAAGCTGATGGCTTCCGATTCGACACGGGTCCGTCCTGGTATCTCATGCCAGAGGTGTTCGAACGTTTTTTTGCACACTTCGACACTACCCCCGCAGATTTTTACGAACTCGTTCGACTCAACCCGAACTATCGCGTCTTCTGGACGGATGGTGACTCGGTGGATATTCCTGCCGATACCGACGGAGCACGGTCCGTCTTCGAATCGTACGAATCTGGTGCTGGAGATGCCCTCGAACAGTACCTGGAACAGGCACGCGAAACCTACGAACTCGGAATGGACCGGTTCGTGATGGCAAACAGAACCCGGATTCGTGATTACCTCTCGGTCGATGTGTTGCGCTCGGCCAAAGCAGTCAGGTTTCTCGGGACGATGGACGAGCACGTTTCGTCGTACTTCGACAATCCCAAACTCCAGCAGCTGGTACAGTATACGCTCGTCTTTCTCGGCGGATCTCCGTACAATACACCAGCGTTGTACACACTGATGAGTCACGTCGACTACAATCTGGGTGTCTACTACCCGATGGGTGGCATGATGAAAGTTGTCGACGCGATGGAGGCTGTGGCAAACTCCCAGGGTGCCACTATCCACACGGCTACACCTGTGACCGATATCGTCCCGGATACAGATGGAGTCACTCTTACAGTGGATGGGACGCCGAAACGCCACGACCGTGTTGTCTCGAACGCCCCACCAGCCTATACCGAGCGCGAACTACTCCCGCCAGGAACAGTCAACCGCAAGGAGCGCTACTGGGAGGACCGAACGCTCGGCCCCTCGGCGTTCATGCTGTATCTCGGTGTGGAGGGCCCGGTGGACCCGCTCGCACATCACACACTCGTCCTCCCAACCGACTGGCGGCCACATTTCGAGGCCATCTTTGACACTCCCCAGTGGCCCGAACGACCCTCGTACTACGTCAATGTTCCGTCCAGAACCGACCCTGACGTTGCTCCCGACGGTTGTGAAACGGTCGTCGTGCTGGTTCCGCTGGCAGCCGGACTGCCCGACGACGAACAACAGCAACAGCAGTTCCGTGACAAAATTCTGGCGGACCTCGCCGAACAGACTGGCGTCGACCTGCGGGAGGCGATCCGCTTCGAGCAGCGCGCGTGCGTCTCGACCTACGGGGAGCAGTTCAACAAACAGCAGGGGACGGCCCTCGGCCTTGCACACACGCTGTGGCAGACAGGACCACTTCGACCAGGCCATCGGATACCCGGTGTCGACCGCGTGTACCACACCGGTGGGAGCGCAAACCCTGGTATCGGTGTCCCCATGTGTCTGCTCAGTGGGGAACACGTCACCGAGGCAGTTGTTGCTGATTCGACTGATGCTCGACTGTCGGGCAGGTCACCACTTTCGCGGGGAGTCTGACAACAGCAGGAGGAAAGCACACAAAGAATTGGCCGAACGCCGGTGGCTATTTGACGCCGCCAGTCAACGTTCGTGACATGGACCCCGAGGAACTCGTCGAACGTGCCAGGGATTCGATACCTTCGGCGTACGCCCCCTACTCCGGTTACTACGTCGGTGCAGCGCTGTTGAGCGCTGATGGCACGGTGTACACCGGGTGTAACGTCGAGAACGCGAACTACTCGAACAGTCTGCACGCCGAGGAGGTCGCCGTCGGGAAAGCCGTAAACGACGGCGTACAGGACTTCGACGCAATCGCCGTCTCCTCGGCGGCCCGTGACGGTGTCACGCCCTGTGGGATGTGTCGACAGACGCTCGCAGAGTTCTGTGACGGAGCGTTCGAGGTTCACTGTGACACCGAAGACGGCGTCCGGACGTACACCCTCGACACACTGCTTCCCGATACGATTTCTGCTGCTCACCTCGACACAGAGACGGAAACGGAGGACACACGATGACAGACGCAGACGACGACACCACGGCGGATAGAACACGAGCGAGCGGCCACGGCAGCGAGGACCCGATGACGGACAAACAGTACCATCTCGAAGTCTCCCCTGGAGACGTGGCGGAGGCGGTACTCTTGCCGGGCAATCCCGAGCGTGTGGAGAAAGTCACCGACTGCTGGGATGACCACGAGGTCGTTGCTTCCCACCGCGAGTACCGGACTGCAACGGGAACGTACGACGAGACTCCACTCTCGGTCACGTCGACGGGCATCGGAGCACCATCGAGTGCAATCGCGGTTGAAGAACTCGCACGCGTCGGCGCGGACACCCTCATCAGGGTCGGTTCGTGTGGGGCAATCCAGCCCGAAACCGACATCGGGGATCTGATTATCACTGCTGGTGCAGTCAGACAGGAAGGAACCAGCAAGGAGTACGTCCGTGAGGAGTATCCGGCAGTCGCCGACTACACCGTCGTGGCGGCACTCGTCGCCGCAGCAGAGGAGCTGGGATACGACTACCACGTCGGTCTCACTGCGAGCACCGACAGCTTCTATGCCGGACAGAGCCGTGAAGGGTTCGAGGGGTTCCTCGCACGCGACAGCGATGAGAAAATCGAGGAACTCCAGCGAGCAGGTGTGCTCAACTTCGAGATGGAAGCGAGCGCGATTCTCACCCTCGCCAGCATCTACCGACTCCGTGCAGGTGCAGTCTGTACCGTCTACGCGAACCGGACGACCGGCGAGTTCGAAGTGACTGGTGAACGTCGTGCGGCAGAGACGGCCAGCAAAGCGGTCTCGATACTCGCCAAGATGGACACCCGCGTCGAAAGCGAGGGCGCGAGTGCGTGGTACGCCGGACTTGGACGATAGACTGAGTATCTGTCTGTCACTTACTCATCCGTTATTAGCACGGGCGAGGTTCACGAGAGTTACAAGAACCGCAACTGCACCGGCAAAGTAGAGAAAGTACAGGAGAGAAACCACTAGCGGGAGTAACTCACCGGCCCAGATTGCCCCGACGATGCCAGCGGCAATAACACCGGGGTCGACCAAAGCACGCATTGGAACATCCTCGAGAAGAACTGCTGTAATCACTCCCGGTATCATGAGGAGAATACCGGCGAATAACTCTACTCTACCCGGTGAGTACATATGTGAGAAGTAGGTTATGAGAAGGTGTTCGCACGTCGATATGTGAAGCGACACTCAGGCGAAGGTGACCGAGACCTCTTCGTCCTCGCTCTCCTGTTGAATCTTGTCGTATGCCTGCTGGAAGTCGTTCATATCGACCTCGGTCCGGTCGTCACGGATGGCAAACATCCCTGCCTCGGTACAGATTGCCTTGATGTCGGCACCGGAGGCATTCTCGGCCATCGCGGCGAGACTGGCGAAGGAGACGTCGTCGTCGACACTCATCGGGCGGGTGTGAATCTGGAAGATCTGCTCGCGACCCTCCTCGTTGGGACGGGGAACCTCGATGAGGCGGTCGAAGCGGCCGGGGCGGAGAATGGCACGGTCGAGCATATCGAAGCGGTTGGTTGCCGCGATGATGCGGATGTCACCACGGTCCTCGAAGCCGTCCATCTCCGCGAGCAGTTGCATCATCGTCCGCTGAACCTCGGCATCGCCGGAGGTCTTCGACTCCGTCCGTCTGGCGGCGATAGCGTCAATCTCGTCGATGAAGATGACTGCAGGCTGGTGCTGACGAGCGAGTTCGAACAGGTCGCGGACGAGTTTTGCTCCCTCCCCGATGAACTTGTGGACGAGTTCGGAACCGGCCATCTTGATGAACGTCGCGTCAGTCTGGTTGGCCACTGCCTTCGCCAGCATCGTCTTGCCGGTCCCTGGCGGCCCATAGAGCAACACTCCTGCTGGTGGGTCGATGCCGACTTCGTCGAACATCTCGGGATGTTTGAGTGGCATCTCGACTGTCTCGCGCACCTCTTCGATCTGGGCGCTGATACCACCGATGTCCTGGTAGGTCACCTCGGGACTCCTGTCGACCTGCATGACCCGTGCGCGCACGTCCGTTTCGGATTCGAGCAGTTTGACGATAGACAGCGAGTTGTTCACAGCGACCCGGTCATCAGGCTCCAGCTGCTCGCGCATCTGGTCTGTCACCTCCGTCAGCGCCTCCTGGTTGTTTCCGTGCTGTTTGATTATGACACCGTCGTCTGTAATCTCCTGCACAGTGGCGACGAACAGCGGTGACTGCTTGAGCTTCTTGTTCTCGTGACTCAACCGCTCGAGTTTCTGCTGGTACTTGTTGTTCTCGGCGTTCGCGTCCAGCAGTTTGTCCCGCATCTCTTCGTTCTGGGATTCGAGCACCTGCACCCGCTGTTTCAGCGATTCTATCTTCTCCTGTCTGGACGTCCCGTCCTCGTACGGAAGGTCGACATCGTCCACGGTGTCACTCATTACCTCCACGTAGCGCTTTCGTGAATATGAGGCTTCGGGTCACTACCAATATCTGATGTCGACACCACTGCTGTATCGAGAGATAATGCACAGTAGTGATAATAATGAATAGAAAATATTATTAATGTGTATCGCCCACGGTTGAACACGATGAGCACGTCAGAGACAGTGCAAGCAGAGACAGACAGAGCGACCGAAACAGGAACCGTTCCCGGTGCGTTGCGTGAGCTGCCACCGAGTGCGAAACTCGTGGCCAAAGTGCTGGAGTACAACGAGCGGCTCACACAGACGCAGATAGCCGAGGAGACGCTGTTGCCGCCGCGGACAGTCAGGTACGCGCTGACGCGTCTGGAGGACCAGGGAGTCGTCGAATCACGCTTTTCGTTCGTGGACGCCCGTAAGCGCGTCTACACGCTCGCCAGCGAGTGAAACGTCCGAAGAAAGATATCACTCCTCGTCAGCAGAGTCTGAGTCGTCAATCAGTCCCACATCAGGGAACGTCAGAACGTTCTCCCGCCCGATTCGGAAGGTCTCGACCTGTTCTTGCTCACGGAGTGTACTGACCACCTGGCTCGTCTTGGCTGCACTCCAGTCGAACGTTTCGGCTACTTTCTTCTGTTTCATCCGTCCGTCGTGGTGCTCGAGGAGTGCAAGAACTCGCTCTTCGTTGCTCAACAGCTCCGACGGAATTTCCTGTTCAGAAGCACTGTCTTCGTCGGTTGTCTCCTCAGCAGTTACTTCGCCGGTCTCCTCAGCAGTTACTTCACCGGCCTCCCCAGTTATCGCTTCAGCGCTCTTTTCACCAGATTCGGCATCCGCCACCTCCTCCGCTTCCGTCTCCCGTCGTCGCTGTGTGGCGACCAGCCACAGAGCCACGAGCGCGCCAGCAACTACAAGCGCGAGCAACAACACCGGTGTCGCGGGAAGAACATCCGCATCGGTGCCTCCTTCGTCTGCGGTGTGAAGCACAACACGTGGCTCACCGCTGTCGAAATCGAACGGCCCGCGCCAGGTGAGTCGTTGCTCACCTTCGGTCGTCGCCGGGGGCGTATGTGAGTCGAGTTGATACGACTCCGGCCATCGGAGCGTGAGAGTCGTCTGGTCTTCGAGGAAGAAGCTGTCGAGGGCGTCGCCGGCGTGGATCGTCTGGCCACCGTCCTGGACAGCGGCAAATCCGGCCCACTCGAAGCGAAACACTACCTCACCGAACTCGGCATCTGGCTGGGCTGTTCGCGTGGTCTCGACGCTGAAATTTTCCACGGCCATCTCTCGCTGTGTCGCCGCCTCACCTGCATCTGCAGTCCGCTGTATCCGCTCTTCGAACGGGTCGAGATACGACCCCGGCTCCGATTCGATGCCAGCCTGTAACGTCTCGAACGCCTCGAACTCCTCGTCGTCAGTGAGTTCGAGTCGGTAGACGACCCGCCAGTCGGCGTCACCGTCAGAGTGAATAGTCGCGTCCATCTCGATGGAATCTGCGTCGATATCGCTCTGGAACAGGCTGTCAGATGTAGCGGAGTTCGTGACGATTCCGGCGATCGATCCGCTGGACACCACCAGAACTACGACGAACGTGGTGAGAACCAGGACCGTCCGCCAGCAGGATCGCCTCATCGTAGCCACATTGATGGGGGGAGATGAAAGGCGTTGTCACTCGACCCACAAGGGATTTGTTCCTCGAAGCCAGACACCTCAACATGCGCGCAAAACTCGACGCCGAGACCCTCCTGCAGATAATCCTGGTGTTGATAGTCGTCTGGCTGGTGCTGATCGTCATCGACGCAACGCTCGGACTCATCGGCACCGTCCTCGGCCTGTTCCCGTTCACCAACCTCATCGGCCTGCTCATCGCCGTCCTCATCATCCTCTGGTTGCTCGACCGAATCTAATAGGGATTCTCGTACGTCATCATAGATTTCCCGTTGCGACGGACAGCGAGAATCTCTGTACAGGTACGAGAATCCCTCTCGGCTCGGGGTGAGTGTGAAAGCGACGCGTTTTTGCACGCTGTTTTCGTGCGGACAGGTGTGTACAGCCTGAACGTTCCCGTTCCCGGCCCGGTTGCCAAACTGGCAGTCGAAATCGCACGTGACCTCCCCGACGCTCACCACCGCGTCCGTGGCGGACATACCCTCGGCGTCAAGCGACTGGTGGGCGACACTGACTCGTACTACCACCTCGAATCGAAGGTTCGAGAACTCCTCGTCGGCCAGCCACCGTTCGAGAGTCGTATCACGTCTATCGAGTACTTTCCTGACGCACCGACCGGAAGCTCTCCGGTTGTCTATCTCGCGGTGGAGTCGCCCGAACTGGAGCGACTGCACCGCAAACTCGCGGAGACGTTCGAACCGCTCGATGAAATCGAAGGTGACGGCTACACGCCACACGTCACCATCGCCCGCGGCGGCTCGCTCGAACGCGCACAGGCGGTCGCTGCCAGAGAGATCGAACCGTACACGTGGACCGTCAACGAACTCATCTTCTGGGACAGCGAGCGAATCCAGCCCGTGAGCAGTGTGTCACTTCCTGCGTGATAGGGTCGTGCGTGGCTCTTTTCAGCACCACGTCACATTCTGGGAAAGCCGAAACCAGAAACCTGTCCGACACGGCGGGAACAAATTACGCACGACCCTATGAGTTGATTGTGAACGTCCGCATCAACTCAGTGCCTGCCGTGCCTCAGCCAGCGTGAACGTGCCCTCGTACAGTGCGGTTCCGACGACGACTGCCTCGGCACCGGCGTCTCTGAGTGCCACCACGTCGTCAACGGTTGCGACACCCCCGCTGGCGATTACCGGTATCTCGACGCTGTCGGCCAGACGCTCGACAGGTGCTGTCCGCACCCCACCGAGTCGACCCTCGACATCGACGTCAGTGAACAGGATACCACCGGCGCCACACTCTTCGTATCGCTTCGCTGCTGTGGCCGGGTCCAGTCCGGTGCCCTCCGTCCATCCAGCGACCACCACCTCTCCATCTCTGGCGTCGAGACTCACGAGAACGCTTCGGGGATGGCTGGCGCTAATCTCTTCGACGAGCGCCGGATTCTCGACAGCAGCAGTGCCGAGAATGACGCGGTCGACGCCCCGGTCGAGGAGCGAGACAGCGTCGTCGGCAGTCCGGATGCCGCCGCCGAGTTGGATAGTGACGTCACACGCGTCCAGAATCCGGTCGATTGCAGGAGCGTTCTGACGCTCGCCTTCGAACGCCCCGTCGAGGTCGACCAGGTGGAGTGTTTCCGCACCCGCCTCGACCCAGCGTTGTGCCGCCTCTACCGGCTCGCCGTAGGCGGTTTCGGTTCCGCGCTCGCCGCCGACGAGCTGGACGACCTCTCCTCCCTGCATATCGACCGCAGGAATCACCTCGAACTTCGAGAACATACCTCCGAGTGAGGTTCGTTCGGCTGAAAGCGTGTCGGTTGCTGTACTGGCTTGGCTGAGTGGGATTATCGGGCGTCATCCGATACCTCTCGCCGCACGACAGAGTGAGAATCTCTGAACAGGTCCGAGACTCCCTCTAATTTGTTCCGTCAGTATCAGCATCGACAATAATAGCAAACTCTAACCCTGCGCGCTCAGAACACATACACGATGCCCACAGTAGAATACCTCAACTACGAAGTGATCGACGACAAGGGATGGGACATGTACGACGCGGACGTCTTCGAGGACGCGGCTGAT
>PUMG01000065.1 GCA_003551265.1 Halovenus sp. | reverse complement strand
TCGCGGAGACGGTCGAACTCCTGGCGCTCGGCTTCGAGTTCGTCGAGAAACACCCGCGAGAGCACCGAACCCCGCTCGACACGGTAGGGCTGTGGATAGACGACCACAGTCGTCGTTCCGGGAACGTCGACCTCACGTTCGAGGAGACCCAGCGGGTCGCGCTGGAAGACGGTCGGTGGGCCAACAGTGTGCAGCCCACGGCCTTGCAGTTCAAGGTCGTACTCGACAGTCCCTGGCAGGACGATCGCTCGCTCGCTTCTCTCGCACTCGACCCCCTCGGGAGGTGAGAGCGAGACGGCCACGAGTCCAGTCCCCGAAAGCGACAGCGAGAGCGACCTGTGCTCGCCCGGAAAACCCGCGTCGGGTGAGGACAGTTCCACTGTTGGCGGGTCAGTTCGAGAGACGAGAACCGCGCCAACGAGCAAAGCGGCAAGCGCGGGCGCAGCAACCGCGTTGAGCGAGCGTGCGCCAAACTGCCAGCCGAGCACCACCGCTGCAACAGCGATGAGTGCAACTGCCTGTCCGCGACGTGTGAGCTTCATTGTCCGACTACTCTGGGTCGACGGCGTTGAGCGCGGCGGCGACGATTTCGGTGCTGTCTTCGTTCCCACCCGTTCGAATCCGGTGAGCGAGGACAGACTCCGCTTCGCGTTGGATGTCGTCGGGGACGACGTACTCCCGGCCAGCGAGCAGCGCCCGTGCCTGGCCTGCCCTGAGCAGCGCGATTGTCCCCCGAGGGCTGACACCGAGGTGTGCCCGTTCCCGGGTATAGTTCGAGAGCTGAGTCGCGTACTCTCTGATGTCACGTGAGACTGTTATGTCGGCCACCGCCAGCCTCGCCGCCCGAAACTCCTCGAGAGTGGCCACCGGCGAGAGTTCCTCGATAGGGTGGTGGCCGACGACCCGGTCGAGCATCTCTATTTCTTCGCCCGGGTCTGGATAGCCTAGCGAGATTTTCTTCATGAACCGGTCGACTTCGGCCAGCGGCAGGTCGTAGGCCTGGTCCCCCTCGACGGTGTTCTGTGTCGCAATCACGGTAAACGGGTCCGCTAACTGGTGGGTCTCGCCATCGACGGTCACCTGTTTTTCTTCCATCGCTTCGAGCAGCGCGCTCTGTGTCTTCGGTGGTGCGCGGTTTATCTCGTCCCCGAGGACGACGTTCCCGAACAGCGGTCCGGGTCGGAACTCGAACTCCTGGGTCTTCTGGTTGAACACGTTCACGCCAGTCACGTCCGATGGTAACAGGTCGGGTGTAAACTGGATGCGCTTGAACGTGCCGTCGAACGACCGGGCGACCGCGCGTGCGAGCATCGTCTTGCCGACGCCGGGAACGTCCTCCAGCAGGACGTGTCCCCGACCCAGCAGTGCAGTCATGATGTGCGTTATCTCGTCGTGGTTGCCGACCAGCACCCGTTCGACGTTCTCGACGACATCCTCGACGAGCGCTCGCGCGGTCTCGACATCGACGTGCTGGCTGCTGGTCGCGGTTCGATTCTGCTGACTCTCGTGAACGTCGGGTGTCGGATTCGTCATAGGTGGTCTCGACCACGTCTCGAATCCCGCTGGTGACGGCTCCTGTCGCTGGACGCGGTCCTGTGCGTTAGGTACCATCTTGCACCCGGAGGATAGTAAACGTAGTGTCTGCTGGCGTGTGTCTGTCGTCCGTCTGACGAGGCATTATGTGTAACTGAGAGGAAACGGCACACAACAGCGCATGGCCGAAACAACACACATCACGGTCGCCGAAACAAGCGACGGTCCCGACGACACTGTCACATCCGGGACCGAGGTGTCTCTTCCTGTTGTCGAAATTCTGACCGGGCGTGGATTCGTCACCGGAAAGAGTGGGTCGGGAAAGTCGAACTCTGCGAGCGTCATCGCAGAGAAACTGCTCGACAGCGGCTTCGGCCTGTTGATTGTCGACATCGACGGCGAGTACTACGGGCTGAAAGAGGAGTACGAGATTCTCCACGTCGGTGGCGACGAGGAGTGTGACATCCAGGTCACGACCGACCACGCAGAGAAGATCGCCTCGCTGGCGCTCGAACAGAACGTCCCGATTATCCTCGACGTGTCGAGCTATCTCGACGAGAACGAGGCCGAAGAGCTGTTGACCGTGGTCACACGGAGCCTTTTCGCCAAGGCAAAAAAGCAGAAACAGCCGTTCCTGCTGCTGGTCGAGGAGGTCCACGAGTACATCCCCGAGAACGGGTCGGTTGGTGAGTGTGGTAAGATGCTCATCAAAATCGGCAAACGCGGCCGAAAGCACGGACTCGGTATCTGTGGCATCAGCCAGCGACCTGCCGACGTCAAAAAGGACTTCATCACGCAGTGTGACTGGTTGCTCTGGCACCGCCTGACGTGGAACAACGACACGAAAGTCGTCCAGCGAATTCTGGACGCCGACTACGCGAACGCCGTCGAGAACCTCGACAACGGCGAGGGGTTCCTGATGACCGACTGGTCCGAGCAGGTCAAACGCGTCCAGTTCTTCCGCAAGCAGACGTTCGACGC
>PUMG01000011.1 GCA_003551265.1 Halovenus sp. | reverse complement strand
GCTGAACGAGAGAGCCGTCGAGTCGCCCAGGATCTCATGGGTGAACCCCACATCACTGGACACCGCATCAGCGTTCGCCAGGTGTATGCCCTCGTGGAGGAGGCTGGTACCGACCCCGAGACTGTTGCGGATCGGTACGACCTGGACGTAGCAGATGTGTACCACGCTCTTGCGTACTATCACGACCATCCACGAGAGATGCGAGATGTCAAAACCAATCGTGGAGATGTGATGGAGACGTTCCAAGAGTCGATTGATCGACCTGGTGGTGTGGAGCCAGACGCTGTGTAATATGACGAAATGGCGGTTTCTTCTCGACGAAAATATCGATCCGAAAGTAGCCGCGTATCTTGATAAAGAGGATTTGTTTGCTGTCCACGTCCGGGATACAGTCGGACAGGGAGCTGATGACGAAGATGATATCTTGCCATACGCTCGAGAACATAACCTCGTTATCGTCACAAGTGACGTCACGGATTTTGGTCCTCTTCCAGATGATTCTCATGCTGGAATTGTACTCCTCTACGACGACACGATGCCAGCATACCGTGTTGCATCTGCTCTTATAACGATGGTCGATATTTATCCAAGTCGAGATGCATTCACAGGTCGTGAAGAACTTGATGCCTGGGTTTGATAATCCCTCTGAACTTGCAGATTGTTCGTACACGTGTCCAAGCACATCGATGCAGATCCTTTCCGAGCGGTGAGTTAAGCAACTGTTCACCTGCCAACAGCGTGGGAACTGCTGACACAGACACGCTACGTACCGTTTGTCTGGACGTTCGTCGACTGCTTTGGGAAGCTTTATGAAGTCCGTAGAAAAAAGTTTCAACCGTTCAGGCACGAGCCGAAAGTAACATCCCAACTACCATGATTGAGACATTCGACATCCTGACGGCTGCACTGGCACAGGCAAACGGAGAAGGCGTTGCACTCGACCCACAGGCTGCTGCTGCGCTGGCAGTCGGACTGGCTGCACTCGCAACAGGGTACGCACAGCGCGGTATCGGTGCCGCTGCGGTAGGCGCCGTCGCCGAGGACAGCGACAACTTCGTCTCCGCGCTGATTTTCACGGTGATTCCAGAGACGCTCATCATTATTGCACTCGTGGTCGTCTTCATCGTGGAGACGCCGTTCGCGTAACGTCCACACCCTACCTATCTACCTATGACTCTGGACACCGTCGTCAAAGACATCAGAGAGCAAGCCCGCGCGCGTGCAGAGGAGATTCTGGAAGACGCCGAGGCCGAGGCCGAAACCATCGAGGCAGAGGCGGAATCCGACGCCGAGCGTATCCGGGCCCAGGTGCTGGCCGACGCCGAGCGCCAGCTCGACCAGGAGCGTGAGCAGCGTATCTCCAGCGCCAAGCTACAGGCCAAACAGAAACGCCTCGAAGCGCGCCGAGACATCCTGTCGTCGATACGCGAAGAGGTCGAAGCAGAGATTGCCGCCCTCGAAGGCGACGAACGCGAGGAGTTGACGCGCGCACTCCTCGACGCAGCAGCCGAAGAGTTCGACGAGGGCGCGACCGTAGAGGTGTACGGTCGTGGCGAGGACGAGGAACTGCTACAGTCGCTGGTCGCCGAGTACGACGGCTTCGAGTACGCGGGCGAGTTCGACTGTCTGGGAGGCGTCGTCGTCGAAAGCACAGAGTCGCGTGTTCGCGTCAAGAACACGTTCGACTCGATTCTCGCGGAGGTCTGGGAAGAGCACCTCCGTGAGGTGAGTGACATGCTCTTCGAGCAATGAGCGCAGCAGGGAGCTCCAACCCGGAGTACGTCAACGCCCGCATCAGGGCACGCAGAGCGGTGCTGTTCGACGAGGAGGACTACCGGAAACTGGTCCGGATGGGCACCGGCGAGATCTCCCGCTACATGGAAGAGACCGAGTACGAGACCGAGATGAACGAACTCGGTGCGCGCCACAGCGGTGTCGACCTCATCGAGTACGCCCTCAACCGGAACCTGGCGAAGCACTTCCACGACATGCTTCGCTGGGCCGAGGGCCGACTCTACACCCAGATTGCGAACTACCTCCGGAAGTTCGACGCCTGGAACGCGAAGACTGCGATTCGCGGCGTCTACTCCGGAGCAGACCCCGAGGGCATCTCGACTGATTACATCCGGGCAGGGGAGTTCGACGACGACCTGCTCGACCAGATGGCTGCAGCAGCGTCCGTCGAAGAGATCGTCGAGTTGCTCTCGGGAACCATCTTTGAGGAGGGTATCGACGCGGCCTACGAGGCGTTCGAGGAGGCAGACGTCCTGGTGCCCCTGGAAAACAGCATCGACAAGACGTTCTACGAGCACCTGCTCGACGGCTTCGACACCAGTATCGTCGACAGAAACACCCCGTCGGGGCTGTATCTCGAGGTGCTGCAGGCGGAGATTGACTTCCGGAACGTCCGGAACGCGCTCAGGCTCTCGCGGACCGGGACCGACCTCGACCCCGAGGCGTACTACATCGAGGGCGGAAAACTGTTCGACGCAGGCGAACTCCGACAGCTCGTCGGCAGTTTCGACGACCTCGTCGAACACATCCGAGAGAGCACCTACGGCGACGAACTCTCGTCGGCGCTTTCGGAACTCGACCAGGCGAAAAGCCTCATCCAGTTCGAACAGGCGCTGGATGCGGCGTTGCTGGAGTACTCGGACACCCTTTCGTACACGTACCCGGTGTCCATCTGCTCGGCAGTGTCGTACATCCTCGCCAAGGAACGCGAGATAGAGAACATTCGGGCCATCGCCCGTGGCCGGGAGGTCGGTCTCTCGGTCGAAGAGATAGAGCGAGAGCTGGTGGTTACATGAGCACGACCGGCAGTCAGGAGATAGCCGTCGTTGGCAGCCCCGAGTTCACGACCGGGTTCCGTCTCGCGGGCGTCCGCAAGTTCGCGAACGTCCCGGACGAACACAAAGACGACGACCTCGACGAGGCAGTCACGGAGACGCTGGACGACGACGGCGTCGGTATCGTCGTGATGCACAGCGAGGACGTCGAACACCTCTCGCGTGACGTCCGCAAGCGAGTGGAGACGAGCGTCGAACCCGTCGTGGTGACGCTCGGCGGCGGTGCAGGAGGCGGCAACATACGCGAGCAGATCAAACGAGCCATCGGAATCGACCTGATGGAGGAGGACTAACATGAGTCAAGCAACAGAATCAGACGTCCGTGAAGACGGCGTCATCGAGAGCGTAAGCGGCCCCGTCGTGACTGCGGTCGACCTCGACGCGCGGATGAACGACGTTGTGTACGTCGGTCACGAGGGGCTGATGGGAGAGGTTATCGAAATCGAAGGCAACGTCACGACGATCCAGGTTTACGAGGAAACCTCGGACGTGGCCCCTGGAGAACCGGTTGAATCGACAGGTCAGCCCCTGTCGGTCGACCTGGGTCCCGGAATGTTAGACACCATCTACGACGGCGTTCAGCGCCCGCTGGACGTGCTGGAGACGAAGATGGACTCGGCGTTTCTCGACCGTGGTGTCGACGCACCCGGTATCGACCTCGAACGAACCTGGGAGTTCGAACCCGAAGTCGAAGAAGGCGACGAGGTCTCTGCGGGGGACATCCTCGGCTCGGTTCCCGAGACAGAGAGCATCGACCACAAGGTGATGGTCCCCCCGGACTCCGACGGTGGCGAGGTTGTCAGCGTCGAGAGCGGGAACTTTGCCGTCGACGAGACCGTCGTCGAACTCGACACTGGCGAGGAGATTGCGATGCGCCAGGAATGGCCGGTGCGGAAGAAGCGTCCGGCAGCCGAGAAGTTCACACCGACGACGCCGCTCGTCAGTGGGCAGCGCATCCTCGACGGACTGTTCCCCATCGCCAAGGGTGGGACAGCAGCCATTCCCGGCCCGTTCGGGAGCGGTAAGACCGTCACACAGCAATCACTTGCGAAGTTCGCAGACGCGGACATCGTCGTGTACATCGGCTGTGGCGAGCGCGGCAACGAGATGACGGAGGTCATCGACGACTTCCCGGAGTTGCCCGACCCACAGACCGGGAACCCGCTGATGGCCCGGACGTGTCTCATCGCCAATACGTCGAACATGCCGGTCGCCGCGCGGGAGTCCTGTATCTACACGGGAATCACCATTGCGGAGTACTACCGCGACATGGGCTACGACGTGGCGCTGATGGCCGACTCCACCTCACGGTGGGCGGAGGCGATGCGTGAGATTTCCTCGCGCCTCGAAGAGATGCCCGGTGAGGAGGGGTATCCGGCGTATCTCTCCGCACGACTGTCGGAGTTCTACGAGCGTGCAGGCTACTACCGCAACACCAACGGTACGGAGGGGTCGGTGACCGCAATCGGTGCGGTGTCACCGCCGGGCGGTGACTTCTCAGAGCCAGTGACTCAGAACACCCTTCGCATCGTGAAGGCGTTCTGGGCGCTGGACGCCGACCTCGCCGAGCGCCGGCACTTCCCGGCGATCAACTGGAACGACTCCTACTCGTTGTATCGCGACCAGCTCGACCACTGGTTCGAGGACAACGTCGCCGAGGACTGGTCCGAACTCCGCCAGTGGGGTATCGACACGCTCGACGAAGAGGACGAACTCCAGGAAATCGTCCAGCTCGTCGGGAAGGACGCCCTGCCCGAGGACCAGCAACTCACGCTGGAGGTTGCGCGATACCTGCGCGAAGCGTGGCTCCAGCAGAACGGACTGCACGACGTCGACCGCTACTCACCGCCGGAGAAGACCTACCGGATTCTGGAGGGTATCAAGACGTTCCACGACGAGGCGTTCGACGCCCTCGACGCTGGCGTTCCGGTCGACGAGATTCAGAGCATCGACGCTGCGCCACAGCTGGCCCGTATCGGGACGACCCCTGACGACGAGGCCGACGAGTTCGTGAGCGAGATCGAATCAAAGATGGCCGAACAGCTCCGGGAGCTGTACTAACAATGAAAGAGTACAAAACAATCACTGAAGTCAGCGGCCCGCTGGTGTTCGCCGAGGTCGACGAGCCTGTCGGTTACGACGAGATCGTCGAGATAGAGACGCCCAGCGGCGAGACCAAGCGCGGACAGGTACTGGAAACGAGCGACGGACTCGTCTCGATTCAGGTGTTCGAGGGAACCTCGGGCATCGACCGAAACGCGTCCGTCCGCTTCATCGGCGAGACGCTGAAGATGCCCGTGACTGAAGACCTCCTCGGTCGCGTCCTTGACGGGTCTGGCCGTCCACTCGACGACGGGCCAGACATCGTCCCCGAAGAGCGCCGTGAGATTGTCGGTGCGGCTATCAACCCCTACTCGCGGGAGTATCCAGAGGAGTTCATCCAGACTGGTGTTTCCGGCATCGACGGGATGAACACGCTCGTTCGGGGCCAGAAGCTACCGATTTTCTCCTCGTCCGGGTTGCCACACAACGACCTCGCGCTGCAGATTGCGCGACAGGCGACCGTCCCGGAAGAAGAGGAGGGAGACGGTGACGGAGGGTCGGAGTTCGCAGTCATCTTCGGCGCGATGGGTATCACACAGGAGGAGGCGAACGAGTTCATGGACGACTTCGAGCGCACCGGTGCGCTGGAGCGCTCGGTCGTGTTCATGAACCTCGCAGACGACCCGGCAGTCGAGCGGACTGTCACGCCACGGCTGGCGCTCACGACCGCCGAGTACCTCGCGTTCGACAAGGGGTATCACGTGCTCGTCATCCTGACGGACATGACGAACTACTGTGAGGCGCTGCGCGAAATCGGTGCGGCACGCGAGGAGGTGCCCGGACGGCGTGGATATCCCGGGTACATGTACACCGACCTGGCCCAGATTTACGAGCGGGCGGGTCGAATCAAGGACCAGGAGGGGTCGATTACACAGATTCCAATCCTGACGATGCCGAGCAACGACATCACCCACCCGATTCCAGACCTGACGGGGTACATCACCGAGGGGCAGATTATCGTCGACCCCGACCTGAACTCGCAGGGGGTGAAGCCGCCGATAAACGTGCTTCCAAGTCTCTCACGCCTGATGGACGACGGTATCGGTGAGGGTCTGACGCGCGGAGACCACGCGGACGTCTCCGACCAGCTGTACGCGGCCTACGCAGAGGGAGACAGCCTCCGTGACCTGGTGAACATCGTCGGTCGTGAGGCGCTCTCTGAGCGCGACAACAAGTTCCTCGACTTCGCCGACCGCTTCGAGAACGAGTTCGTCGAACAGGGCTTCGGGACCGACCGCAACATCGAGGAGACGCTCACCATCGGCTGGGACCTCCTCTCGATGCTCCCGAAAGACGCCCTCAACCGTATCGACGAGGAGTTCATCGAGGAGTACTACGTTGAGGACGAACAGGCCATCGAAGCGCCTGCAGACGACTGATTCTCCCTCTTCTCGATGGTCGAAGCAGACCCGGTGATGCGCGCGGCTCGAAACGCCTTCGGAGTGCTGATGGTCGCGTTGCTGGTGGTGTGGCTGTACACGTTCGCGTTCGCCGATAGCCCGAACCAGCGTCTGTTCGACGTCTGGTTGCTCGGTGCGGTGGTGTATCTCCTCTCGCAGTGGTACTATCAGCGACAGGAGACCGAGGAGTGATTCTAACGGATTAAACTGTCGCGAAGGGGCGAACGAGCTAGCTAGAGAGACCCGATGGGAAGCGAAGGTGTCTCACTCTCCCAGGCAATCGCCTCTAGCGCCGTCGCGAGTTGCTTCAGTCGGTGGTCGAGGACGGCAAGAGGGTGCGCGTCGAGAAACGCCACTTCGTACCGGTCGACCGGGGCGTCTTCGTGGTTGAGTTGGATGTGACACGGTCCAAGATCTGGATGATCGGCATCCTGATGGAAACCGAGCATCAGGTTTCGGGTGGGTTCGACCCAGTTTATCCGGTAGTATTCGTGGTCGACGCCGACTGGGTACCAGAAGCGAATCTCCAGCCGAGCGCTCTCAACGTCGTAGGAGGCGCTCCGGAATGTCGGAGGGTGGACGTTTGCGATAACGTACCGCGGTCTGCGTCGAGACGGGTGGTACCGCACGTCTTCACAGCCCGGCTGCTTTCGCAATCGAGTGTGAACAGCACGAAGTAGTGTCCGTTGCGTATACCGGTCGCGACCAGCGAGAAAAATCATTGTGTGTCCAAGTGGAATTAACTCGTGACGCCGTCAGTTATCTCGGTCATCTGCTTTCGAGCGGCTTCGACGTCCGAGTAGAGTTCTAGTGCGTGTTTGATGAGGCGGCGATCCTCTTCGTTCTCGCGCCAGAACGCGATGACGTCACGCCGGTCGCGGAGTTCTGCACTCGTGAGATCGCCTTCGGCCAGCGATTGTTCGAGCTCCTCCCACGTCTCGACGTTGTAGGTTGCCTGCCACTCCTCTATCTCTTCGGTGATCTTGGTCAATTCGTTCTGCAACTCTTCGCGCGCGTTGTCCTCGATGAGTGTACGAATTTCCTCGAAGAGCAGGCGCGTATAATCCGGTTGATACCGGGTCGTCTCGCCGGCCGCAACGCGGCGTAGCTGACCCTGGTCGACGAGTACCTGGAGTTCTTCGTTGGTCGTGCTCCATGCGGCGTCGGCCTGTTCGCTGATCCAGTTGACTGACCGTGGCTCCCGAAGCGTCTCGGCGATTGCTCGAACTCGCTCTCGAGCGCTCATCGACTCGGTCCACGACTGAGCGCCATCCCTCGAAGATTCAGACACACTTGACACCTCTCGCAACATTCTTTGCGCTGTATTCTCATATATCTTTGTGTGCTTTTGTATAATCGAGAGATATCGCGAGCCAGCACATGTTGAGGTGTCTCGGTACTGTTTCAGCACGAGTCGAACTGGAAACCGTTAACTGGCTCGGTCAAGAATGGGCGAGTAAATGGCCCAGGACGTCAAACCCACGCGGAAAAATCTGATGGAAATCGAAGACCGCATCGAACTCTCCGAGCGTGGGCACGACACGCTTGAGAAAAAGCGTGACGGGCTCATCATGGAGTTCATGGAGATTCTCGACCAGGCCCAGGACGTTCGCTCGGACCTCGAAGCCAACTACGAGGACGCCCAGCGGGCAATCGACATGGCGCGAGCGATGGAGGGAGACGTTGCCGTCCGTGGTGCGGCCGCCGCGCTCAAAGAACACCCCGAGACGACGACCCAGTCGAAGAACATCATGGGTGTGGTCGTCCCACAGATAGACTCGACGAAGGTCAAAAAGAACCTCGACGAGCGTGGCTACGGCGTTCTCGGCACCAGTGCACGCATCGACGAGGCTGCAGACGCCTACGAGGAGTTGCTGGCGTCTGTCATTCTCGCGGCCGAGGTCGAGACGGCGATGAAGAAGATGCTCGATGAAATCGAGACGACGAAACGGCGTGTCAACGCCCTCGAATTCAAGCTCTTGCCCGACCTGCGCGAGAGTCAGGACTACATCGAACAGAAACTCGAAGAACAGGAGCGCGAGGAGATCTTCCGCCTCAAGAAGATCAAAGCCAAGAAAGAAGAGGAGGCGAAAGCGGAGAAACAGGCGGAAGCGGAACAGGCCGAGCGAGTCGCTCTCGAAGCCAGCGACTGATGTGATATGTCCGACACCGAACGAGAACGAATCCGAGAACGAAAGAAACGGGAACTGCTCGAAAAACACGGCGTTGCTCCGGACTCGACAGCTGCTGATTCGAGCGCCCAGACCGATTCACCGACGCAGTTCGACTCACCAGTCGAAATCCAGAGCAGGGAGCAACTCGACCGATTGGTGAGCGAACAGCAGCTGGTGCTCGTCGACTGTTACGCTGACTGGTGTGGCCCGTGTCAGATGATGGAACCGACGATTCAGACGGTGGCATCCGAGAGCCCTGCTGTCGTCGCCAAAGTCGATGTCGACACCCACCAGTCCCTCGCTGGCCAACTTGGAGTGCAGGGCGTCCCGACGCTGGTGCTGTTCGCAGACGGGCAGGCGGTCGAACGCTTGGTCGGTGCACAGAACAGAGCAACCCTCGACGGACTCATCCAGCAGTACGCCTGACCTCCTCCTCGCAGAAAGATAGCCGATACGCTACGCACCTCTGTCACAGAAGCCGATACCGCCCCTGACTCTCACTCAGTTCACCGGAAGCGGCGAGTTTCTCGAGCGCTCGCTCGGTGTACTCGGGAGGGACACCACGGGCGCGAGCATATTCGACGACTTCCTCGGCGGTTGGTGTTTGCTGGGTTCGAAGCGCTTCTCGGAGTATCTCTTCACGGCTCTGTGACCCGGTCGAGTCCTCAGTCTCGACGCGCTGTACTTCGTCAGCGTCGAGACCGCTCTCGCGAAGGTAGGTCTCGTCGTCGATGCCGACGTCGTCGAGCAGGTCTTCGAGTTCTGCGAACGACTCCAGCTCTGCGAACGCGTCGCTGTGGCCAGCACGCGCTGCCAGCATCGATGCCCGGACGTCTCGGGCGTGGTTCTCGTCCTCGGTCGTGACGAACTTTCGACGCTTTTCGTACCCTCGGGTTGTGCCACAGCGGGGGCACTGGCTGGTCTCGGCACGACCCTCGATAATCCAGAGCGCACGGCACTCACCACAGCCGACCACAGCGTACATACAGAACGGGTACGACGCACCGGTACACAAGTCGTTCGGAAGTCAGACGGACTGTTCGTCCTCGTCAACAGGCGGTCTGCGGGGTCGGTCTTCGCTGGCGAGACCGGAGATTCGGGCCTTCATGATTCTGGTGTTCTCGACCTGTTCGACGCCGATTTCGAGTCCCTCATACTTGAGTGTCTCTCCCTGCTCGACGAGTCGACCAGCGCGGTTGAAGATGAACCCGGCAATCGTCTCGAACTCCTCGCCTTCGGGAATGTATATATCGAGCTGGTCGTTCACGTCGTCGATGTTCACCTCACCTCTGACGAGCGCGGTGTCGTCGTTCAGTCGCTCGATGGGCTGGTCTTCTCCGCCTTCGAGAATCTCCCCGACAATCTCCTCGACGAGGTCCTCGATGGTTGCAAGCCCCTCGGTCGTCCCGAACTCGTCGATGACGATGACCATGTTGAGGCGTTCTTCGCGCATCTCCTGTAACAGCTCGTCGACGTTCTTGGACTCGGGAACGTGAAGCGTCGGCTCGGTGAGGTCGACCAGTTCGATATCGTCGCTCTCAGCGTAGTGTTTACTCCTGACGAGTTCGTTGATGTGAACGATGCCCCGAACGTTGTCGAGCGTTCCATCGTACACCGGGAGTCGCTCGTGGCCGTTCTGGATACATATCTCGATTGCGTCGTCCACGGTCGCGTCTGTCGACACGGCAGTCATATCGAGACGCGGTGTCATCACCTCCTTGACGATGGTCCGGTTGAACCGGAGGGTCCGCTGGAGCATCTCGCGTTCTTCCTCACCGAGCACTCCTTCACGCTCGCCTGTTTCGATGATTTCTCGTATCTCCTGACGGGTGACGTAGGAGTCTTCGATAGCGGATTGTCCACCCGTCACCTTGTTGACGATGCGCGTCAGGTGGTCGAACAGGACGACGAGTGGCCAGAGGAGGATTTCGGAGTACTTGAGGGGTCGAGAAATGCGAAGTGCCCAGGATTCCGTGTTGTCGACGGCGTACGACTTTGGTGCGCTCTCGCCGAATAAGAGGACCAGCGCCGTGATGCCGAACGTGGCGATGAACACCGCCATGCTCTGACTGGCCAGAAAGTAGCCGAGCAGCCCCGTCGCAATCGAAGACATGGCGATGTTGACGAGGTTGTTCCCGACGAGAATCGTCACGAGCAGGCGATGTGGGTCGGATTTGAGAGCCTGAAGCGTCTTCGAGCCTTTGCGTCCCTCGTTGACGACTGCTTCGAGTCGGTGATTCGGGAAGGCGAACATCGCAATCTCGGAGGAGGAGAAAAACGCCGACAACCCGAGCAGGAAAACAATTACGACCGCTCCACTCACAGCAAAGTAGGTGTCTGAAATCTCGACCCCCAACACGTCTACCGTCAGGACGGACGCCTCAACCATCGTCTGGGCTAGCGCTTGCAGGTCGTAGACCGGAGCAGAGTCCATCGGGCCGTGAGTTGACAGCGACCGGGATTAAGTCTTGTCGTCGGGCTCTCGGCGGTCTGTCGCTCATGCTTTCGGCGCGACTGTCCGTTCGAAGGGCTTAGGCTTCGGCCGATTGTAGCCCGGATATGAGCGAGCCAGCCATTACGCTGTATCGACTGCAGGCGTGTCCGTACTGCGAACGAGTCGTCACTGTACTCGACCGTCTCGGTCTCAACTACCGCTCGCGGTTCGTCGAGCCGATGCACTCCGACAGGAATGCAGTCAAGCGAATTAGTGGTGTCCGAACGGTTCCAGTCATCGTCGACGAGAACACCGGTGTCACGATGGCAGAGAGTGCGAACATCGTCGAGTATCTGGAGCGAATCTACGGCTCGGACGGACCGCTCGCCCGGGGTGAACCTGAGAATGGCGCGCCGACAGCGGTCTCTGACGGAGGTGCCTGAACGATGGAGTTCGACGTCGTCACGCTCGAGGAGAGTGACCATCCGGTCGACGGTGAGCAGGCACCCGATTTCGTCCGTCCGCTGGTCAACGCGGAGTACTGGGAGGACGTTTCGCTCTCGCAGTTGGCTGGCGACCGGCCAGTTCTCCTCGTGTTTCACTCGATGGACGGCGCGTTCCCGTCGACGTACATCTGGAAGGAGTTGTGTGAGCGAGCGTTCGACGAGTACGACGTAACAGTCGTCGGTGTGTCGATTTCGACACCCTACGAACACCGCTCGTTCATCGACGAACGTGGACTCGCCGAACGAGGGTTTCGGCTGTACTCCGACCCGGCGGCCGATGTCGCCCGCAGCTACGGTATCGACCACGAACTCGACGGCATGGCGGG
>PUMG01000142.1 GCA_003551265.1 Halovenus sp. | reverse complement strand
GTTTCCTCCTCGTTCTTTCGTGCGAAGGCGAAAATCGGCCGACTGGAGTCGACGCCTTCGGTTCCCAGCGCCATCCCGGCGACGATACCGACGATCGTCTCGCGGATCTCCCCGCCGGCGTCGAACCACTGAACGTGCTCGGCCTGCTCGACGCCCTGCTCGCTCACGCTGTCGAGCCCCTGCGAGAGGTTTCGCCGGTGATTTTCGAGCAGACGACGGGCGCGGTCGAGTGCCTCACCTCTGTACCCGAGACACACCGCCAGCCCCACATCAGCGCGCTCGTATCGGGCGGTCGCGTTCAAAAGCGTCGAGAACTCGCTCGCGTCGCGCAACTCGGTGCCTTCTGGTTCCGCGACGAGACAGTACGTCGTCCCCACGAGTCGCTGTGCGTTCGCCGAGGAGACGCCGCGTTCGAGCGCACGCGTGAGCAGTGCGCTGGTGACGACCTGTTTCTCGTCGTGGCTCAGGTCCACCCACCGAACCCACGTCCCATCACGCTGGAGGTCGACGTCGAGCTCCTGCAAGAACGAGACCGCACCCTGCTCGTCGTTCGAAATACCGGGAATTCTGACGTCGTTTCCGTACTCCAGCAGTTTCGGCAGCGGACGGGTCTGCTTGCCATAGAGTGCGAGGTCGGTCGCCTCCTCGACGACGCCCGCGTCAACTCCCTCCTCGACGAGCGCCCGGTTCGCGCCGACGAGTTCACCCTCGACAGTCTGCATATCGCCCACCGCCCCGACGACTGCGAGCGCCGCGAGGTCGCGGTTATCCTCGTCTGTGTCCGCTGTTGCATCTGCCAGCGCACGCGCGAGAACGTAGCTTGCACCAGCACCCGAGAGTTCTGAGGCTCCATCGATCCCTTCGAGCAGTGGGTTGAGGTGGAACTCCGTCGTCTCGTCTGCGGGCTGGTGGTGGTCAGCGATGACCGGGACGAAATCGCCCGCGCGCTCGTGGGTCGCGATGACGTCTAGCTGGCCGCTTCCGAAGTCGGTGAACAGCACGGTGTCGACATCGTGGGCGGCGAGTGAGGCGATTTCCGTCTCATCGAGCTGTTTCTTGAACACGACGTCGTGGGGAATCGCCGCCCGTTCGAGTGCCGTCGACGCGATTGCCGCACTCGTCAGCCCGTCGGCGTCGATGTGTGAGGCGAGGAGAACGCGGTCTGCCGCAGACAGTCGGTGGGCGCAGGCGTCGGCCCGCTCGTCGAGTTCCGGTACTGGTCCCATCGCGGAAACATTGGCCGGGCTTCGGACTTAAACTTGCGGTCGACAGATTGTTCTCGCCCACCGCAACAGTATTTCGAAAGCCCACAACCTTCTCACAGCTGTTCGACGACTGCTCGTGCGAGCGACTCGAACGTTGCGGTTTCTGCGACCACGTCGACGGAGATGCCGTGTGCTTCGGCGGTCTGGCGCGTCGGCGGCCCGATAACGCCGACGACCGCATCGTCGAGACCGGTGCGCACTGCCGCTTCGAGACCCCGCTCGCTGGCTGCGTCGAGGAAGTGCTCGACAGTGAGCGACGAGGTGAACGCCACACCATCGAGTGTCCCGTCGGCTACTCGCTCGGCCGACACTCCTGCACCTGTGGGCCGGACGAGTCGGTACAGTATCGTCTCGTGGAGGTAGGCACCCGCCGCTTCGAGCCCGTCAAGCAGGACATCCGATCCGTGGTCGCTCCGGGCAACCTCAACGCGTGCGCCGTCGACAGCCTCTTCGAGCCGGTCGACCATCCCTGCCGAGGTGAACACGTCAGGAACGATGTCTACCTCGTAGCCAGCCTCGGTGAGTGCGTCGGCGGTCGCCTCACCGATGGCACAGAGTTTGCCTCCCGGTCGCCAGTCAGACCCTTCGAGAAGATCGGCACCGGTCTTGCTCGTCAAAATGGTGTACTCGCCGTCCTCGCGGGGCAACTCCCCGGTTGGCTCGATTGCGAGCATCGGGTCGGGAACAGCCTCGATACCGAGACTGTCGAGCACCGAAACTGCGTCTGTTATCCGGTCGTCGTCCGGGCGAAACACTGCAACTGCAGGCCGTCGGTCCGTGTCGGACGTCGTATCACTCATCTTGTCTCACTCCTCCGGTCCGCGTTTTAGTCCGTCCGGCTCTTCTCTTCGCGCCTGTTCGATGAGGTCGGCCGCACCCTGTTCGGCGAGGTCCGCGGCGAACGCTGCTGCGGTCTCGGCGTGGCGCTCGACTGGTAACTCCCGGCTTCCAGAGACCTCCTCGCTGCCATCCCGTGCGAGGACGCGAACGGTCGTCGCAACGACCTCTCCCTGAAGTCGAGCGAGAATACCAACGGGCGCGACACATCCGCCGCCCAGTTCCGAGAGAATGGTCCGCTCGACGGTCACCGCCACCCGTGTCGGCGGATGGTCGACGACGTCGTGGATGTGTGCGGCGAGGTCGCCGTCGAGTGCAGTCACTGCGATTGTGCCCTGGGCGGGTGCCGGGACGAACTGTGTCGGGTCGAGACGCTGGTGTTCGAGGTGATGCAGCAGTCCGCTTCGCTCCAGTCCGGCC
>PUMG01000039.1 GCA_003551265.1 Halovenus sp. | reverse complement strand
GGTCGTTTCCGCGAACTCGATGTCACGTTCGACCCGCTGATTCTCGGTATCGAGACGGAGCAGGCGGGGTTACGAATCGAATGGCGACCTCGACCGGATCCCACAGAGCGGGCGTATTTTGTCTTTCACTACTACGATTCAACGGGACGAGACTTCGGATGGCACCGCGAGCCGAATCCGCATGTCGCGGGACTTACACACTATCAGGAACGTACGAATCCCGAGGAAGAGTATACGTATCGGCGTGCGTCGTTCGATGGTGAATCGCCTGTCGAACTGGCCTGGGAGGTTCTCGGAAGGATTGAGCAGCGGGTCAGTTCACTTTGATAGAAAAGCTTGAATCCCCTGCTTTCGGATTTCTTCGAAAGCGATGGTGAACTCGTGGGCTGTGATTCGGCGCTACGACGTGCTGGTTCTTGCCGCTGGTATCTGGTTCCTCGCCAAGTTCTTCCGGTACGCCTTTCCGCCGCTGTTCGAGGAGTTGAAGCTCACGTTTGAGGTGTCGAACGCCGCTATCGGGACCGCGTTCACCGGTTTTATGCTCATCTACGCACTCATGCAGTTCCCCTCGGGCTTGCTGGCTGACCGCCTCGGAACGGTTCGTGTGATTGTTGGTGGTGTGTTCACCGCGGCTCTCGGGGCAACCATCGTCGTCTTCGGTGGGCCGTTCGCTCTGCTGGTGGTGGCGATGCTCGTCATGGGGGCGGGGACGGGCGCACACAAGACGGTCGCCATCAAACTGCTCGCCCTCGTCTATCCCGCGCGGACTGGCCGGAGTCTGGGCGTGTTCGATACCGTCGGAACGTTCGGCGGCGTGGTTGCCCCGCTCGTCATCGCTGGACTCGTCGCCTGGGGAGTCGACTGGCGCGTGTTGTTCGTGGCTGGAGCTGTCGCTGGTGTCTCCCTCGGCGTCTCCGTTGCGGTACGTGTCCCCAACCAGGTGCCCGAAACCGACCTGGTGACATCGGAGCGGTCGATTCCACTTCGAGAGTACGGTCGACCGTTCATCGAACGACGGTTCTTCGCGTTCGTCGTGGTTACACTTGGGTTCTCGTTCGCCTACAACGGCGTCGTCGCGTTTCTCCCGCTGTACCTCATCCAGGAGGTCGGAACCTCCACCGCCATTGCGAGTCTGCTCTACAGCGTTCTGTTCGTCGTCAGCATCGTCCAGTTGCTCACGGGCGAACTTGCAGACCGAATCGGCCGACTGTTCGTCATCGCTACGACACTCGGCGTTGCGACCCTCTCGCTTGGACTCTTGCTCGCTGCACCCATGTGGAACGCTCAACTCCTGGGCGTTCCGCTTCTCGGAGCACTCGCCGTGGTCGGACTTGGTATGGGGAGTCACGGCTTCAGACCCGTGCGAGGTGTCCACCTTGCCGCCCTCCTGCCCGACGCGCTTGCTGGAGGTGGACTCGGTGCGGTTCGAACGGCGTTGATGGGAGCGGGTGCCGTTGCACCCGCAATTATTGGTCTTATAGCTGATACTGTGGGCTTTCACGCCGCGTTCGTGGTTCTGTTCACCTCGCTGGCTGTTGCCTCTCTGCTCGCAGTGGGACTCCTCTTGACGGAGTGAGACTCTGTCGGCTTTTGTCTCCTGCTGGTCTCATCCTGGATTCGGTCGACTCGCCTCGGATATGAGTTGCTTCGTGAGCTGGCGGAACCATTACGCTTGCTGCAACACAGAGCCTGTCAGAGAATAGTTCTCATGAGTAACCAGGCTGTCACGTCAGCGAAGGCTATCGCAGTTCTAATCACATATCCGACGATAGCTCGGTACTTCGATATCCCCTGAGAAACAGCAGTGCAGACATAACGACGGCGTAGACGGCAATCGCCACGAGGAGAGCACCCGAAGCATCGAAGAACACAAGTGCGACGCCAAACCCCAGTATGGCAGAAACTAGACAGACAGCAAATAGCTGTGTATCCGATATGTCGTCCACACATGCGATATACGGGACTGTAACATAATAATTACTGCTGGTATCTCTTTGCCTGTGCTGGATATACAGAAGCTCCGAGCGAGGCAATTGCCGTTGAGAATTTCCTTCGTACCCTCCTCAAGAGTAGAGGCTGACGTGTGCTTTGACACCTTGTAACACAATTTACCAGACTCGAAGAATCAGTTCTCGGAATCGAAACCGTTCTGCTTTTCACGCGGAACACAGTTCCGGCTTCTCAACCTTTTTGGGGGTTCCCCACCATAGTGACAGGTGGAGGGAAAACAATGTCAGAACATTCCAACCCCGAACTGCCGGATCTTCCGTACGAGTACGACGCACTCGAACCACACATCTCAGAACAGGTCGTAACCTGGCATCACGACACGCACCACCAGAGCTACGTGAACGGTCTCGATGCTGCCGAGAAAACGCTCGCCGAAAACCGCGAGAGCGGTGACTTCGGAAGCAGCGGTGCAGCCATGCGAAGTGTCACCCACAACGGGTGTGGCCACTATCTCCACACCCTGTTCTGGGAGAACATGCACCCCGACGGTGGCGGCGAACCCGAGGGAGACCT